>CAYHQD010000037.1:0-10083 GCA_964358905.1 uncultured Candidatus Peribacteria bacterium | reverse complement strand
TACAAATGATGATGGCTTTGACGGGGATCGTGACGGCCAGGGAGATGGGGCGGGAGGTATAGATATCAATGGAGATGGAGCTAGTGACGAGAACGACTATGAACCCGGAGTTGATACTTGGTACTACGCAAACGGCCTTCACTGGATACAGGATCAAACGGCACCGATACATCAACCACTTGCCACATGGGGCGGGGATTCTATTCAACTTCCGAATTGTAATGACGAAGTACCCGATGAAGTGGGAAGCGTGATAAGTACCATTTCTGAAGCTGATCTGAGTTATATGTATCTTTCCGAAGCAGTTGTACCCGATCTCGGACCATCCATAGAACCCATGCCAGATTCAGGACCTGAAACATACGAAGAAGATGGCCAACTTTGTTACGTAGGACGCATAGATAATTCTGATGGTATCACAATAAAAAATATGGACGAGGATACTATCGTGAAATTTGAATACGAAGGAATACTTAATGCAAATGCATTTTTTAACCAGTGTGAAAATTCTGCCGCAACACTCACCGAGTCTTTCAACAACAATGCGCACGCGGACAATATCGATGGTACTCCCGAAGGAGGAATATTCGATGCGGCGGAAACACTGTATGCAACATGCAATTATGCACTCACGCGAAATGCGGGCGACGTGCTCTTCTACAATGATGCGGATCCGGGCGCAAATCTTGCGGCGCTGACCGTAGACAATGTAAGAAATTCCGACGGACTTGTGTTGATACGAAAAACACTTGAGACACTGACTGATACAATCGATACATATTGGGGCGGCGGAGTTGGCGGTGACCTCACGCCATCGGCCTGTGATTCAACCGATTCGAACAATATACGACCTCATCTGCTCTCTTCATTCATCTGCCAAATGTACTATGATGAATATGGAACTCAGGATGATTGGATCCCAAGTAACATCGCAAACGAATTAAACTTCGACTACCTCGATACGTTTACGACTGAAACAGTGATATCCGATTTCTTCGAAAGCACCCTGAATACGTTCCAACCGTTAGCCGAAACACCGCGTGGAGCAATTTATAAATTCGATGGCAATTTAACCATCGGCTCCGCATCATCTTCACCGAGCTGGACTTTTAGCCTAATAACCGAACCGGGCGCAAAAACATTCATCATAGACGGCGACCTAACCATCAATAGCAACATCGCATACCCTTCACAACCGGACGCAGACGATCATGAACTCAGTTCACTCGCCTTTATCGTCGACGGAAATATCTTTATCAATGAAAATGTAAAAGAAATATCGGGCGTGTATATCATCAAAGATTCTGCAAAGTCATTCAAAACAACGGGCAATAATTATTCTCCATACCAGCTCCTCATCCGCGGCTCCGTTTACGGCGATCTTCAGCCGCTCATCGACCAACGCACATTCATCGGAGCACCAGTGCTCGACGGCGGAAATGTGGTGATAAAATACGATAATCGTATCCTGCGCAATACGCCTCCAGGGCTCGAAGACGCCATAGACATGAATTGGTTGCATACCGCACGCTAAGAAGGTAGCATAATCTTCCGCAGGACTTGCCATACCTTATTATATGCACCAAAACATTTATCTTTTCTTCGGCGAAAATACGTACCTGCAGAGAGAGAAACTCACTCTCTGGAAACAGGAATTTGTGAAAAAACACGGAGACCTAAATTTGGTGGAGGTGGATGGCGCACGTACTACGCCAAATGAACTTCTCATGCACACGAATCAGTTGCCGTTTTTGGGAGAAAAAAAACTGGTGATCGTATACGATTTCCTCACGCAGGATACAGAAGTGCAAAAAACATTTCTTGAACTAATAGAAAAAGTGGCCGACTTTACGATTCTCGTTTTCGCGGAGACAGGTGAAGTGGACAAACGCCACGCGCTTTTTAAATTTCTTTCCACCCGGTACAAAAAAGAAGAATTTTTGCCCATCGAAAACACAGCCCTCACCGAGTGGATTGTGAGAGAAGTGAAAAAGAGAGACGCGGAAATTGATTACAAAGAAGCCGGACACCTCACGGAGTCCGTGGGAGTGGATATGAACGAACTCATATGCGAGATAGAAAAACTTTCTCTCTACCGCATACACAATAAAATTCGCAGAGAAGATATCGACACGCTCGTCACGGGTAAAATCACGCAGAATATTTTCAAACTCACGGATGCCATCGCCACGAAAAATCTACGTACGGCAGTACAAATTCTCGAAAAATTAATCGCCTCACACGAAGAGGTGCCGCGAATTTTTCACATGATCGTACGCCAGTTCAGAATACTCGTACAAATCCGCAGTTGTCTGGATCGCAACATGTCACAAAGTGAAATTCGCCTTCAAATTCCGGAGCATCCTTTCGTAATTGCAAACGGGATAAAACAAGCGACTCACTTCAGTGTACGGGAGCTCATCCGTATCTATGAACACATGCTCGACATCGAACGTAAATTCAAAACCGGCAAAATCCGCATCACCACCGATGACCAAAGCGAATTCGCAACGGCACTACATCAGTTTGTGATCCGCTCATGCAAAGTGGCTCCTTCAATTCCTTCCTAAGGTGGTTACGATCGTGTACCCATCGCTTATCGAGATTTTCGCTTCGCACTTAACGCATACTAATTTAACTATATTGTCAAATCCCCTACGTAGGAAAAATGACAAATGTCCGGAATTATTGTATGATGAGTAACTTCGCAAACACGTTTCACAATAAATAGTCGTACTAGGCAAACTTTCAGCGCCGAAAATTCGCCATTAGTAACAAAACATTGTGAAATGCACTGTGTGATCTGTGACTATCCCCTATCCTCTATCTTCGACCCGACTCTGAAAAGCAAATCTTCTCTGAATTGAGGGACGATAATTTGGGTGCCGATGGGAAGACCATTGCTATCAAATCCGCTTGGCACACTCATAGCCGCGAGGCCGGCGGCCGAAGCGGGGATCACAAGCGCGTCCGCCATATACATCGCGATAGGATCATTCGCCTTTTCTCCGATTTTAAATGTTTTCACGGGTGAAACAGGAGCGAGAAGGACATCTACCTCTTCAAACACATGATTAAATTCTTGAATTATCACAGTACGTACTTTTTGCGCCTTTCTATAATAGGCATCAATATAACCCGCTGATGAAACATATGTCCCCACCATTATACGTCGCTTAATCTCATCCCCGAAACCTTCCGCGCGCGCAGAGCAATAGTAATCGTAAAGATCAACCGCCTCCTTCGAGGGCTTCGAACCGAATCGAATACCGTCAAATCGTCCAAGGTTCGCAGAAAGCTCAGTCGGCATAGTTACATAATAGACTGCAACACCGTATTTGGTCGTAGGTAAACTCACCTCCTTTACCTTCATACCGCGCTCCTTAAGTTTCGCAATTTGTTCCTTCACACGAGCTTTCACCTCCTCATCCACACCGTCACCGAAATACTCCGCAGGTACTCCGAGTGTCATACCCTTCACATCCTCTGTAAGAAACTTCGTATAGTCGGGCACTTCCACATCAGGCATCGTGGCATCGTAAGAATCTTTGCCCGCAGTGACATTTAATATCCGCGCGCTGGCTTCTACGGTTTTTGTAAAATGCCCGATGGTATCCCAAGATGAAGCCATCGAGGTAACACCGAAGCGCGACACGCGCCCATAGGTAACTTTTAAGCCAACCACATTACAAAAAGCCGCCGGCTGGCGAATCGAGCCTCCCGTGTCGGTCCCAATGGCAAACACCGCCATATCTTTTGCCACACTGCACGCAGATCCTCCGGACGATCCGCCCGCCACATACTCTGAGTTATAAGGATTTTTCACCACGCCAAAGGCGGAATTTTCCGTAGAAGCACCACACGCAAATTCATCCAAATTCTGCTTACCAAGTATCACCGCGCCAGCGTCTTTCAGCCTCTTAACCGAAGCCGCATCATACGGCGCAATCATAGCTTTGGTGATCTTCGATGCATTGGTATTGCGTAACCCCTTCACCGCAAAAATGTCTTTTATACCACAAGGTATGCCTTCGAGCGCGCGAAGCGCGGCTCCCTCCCCTATTCTTTTATCAATTGCCTTAGCTGTACTCAACGCCCCCGCGTCATCAACAAGTAAATACGCATTCAACTCTTCATTATACTCGGCAATACGACCCAAATACGCCTTCGTCACTTCTTCGCAACTAAATTCTTTTTTCGCATACCCCTCGTGAATGCGGGCTATGTTCGGATTTTCCAAATCGAATTTATTGGGCATACAAGACGCTATTATAATACTGCTTTTACTTTGATTTGTTTTGCCTCAACGGGCAATTCCGTGCACGCGAGAAGCTCATCACGCGGCGCAAATTCCGTCCTAACCTTATCCTCTCGCATACCATTTTCCAGGCCTGTGACCTGTGAAGTGGGCACCACTCCTTCCACATTCACCTCATCCAACATCTTGACCCACGAAAGAATATCCGTGATCTGAGTCGTAAACTTTTCGACTTCTTCCTCACTTAGCTTCAGTCGGGCAAGCTTCGCTATATGTCGCACTTCCTCGGGAGTAAGTTTCATAATGTTTCTTTTCAACGTTCAGGATTCTAGCTAAATCCCACACCCACGTAAAGTAAATAATGAATTGTACCACAACCGAATTTCCAATATAATTCGCGCACATGAGCACGGCAAAAAACTTACAAATCGTATCCCTGTATTTCTTCCTTGCGACAGGTCTCGCGCACTTCATAAGCGGACTTATGTACGTGAACGATTTCTATTCCACCACAGCTCTCATGATGAATAAGGTAAGCGACCTCCCCTTCTTCGTCTCCACACTGCTCTACTTCGGAGCAAGTATGAAAATCGCACTTGATCCCGATAACCGGACGAAATTGCACAAGTACTTCTTCACCATCGGCGCACTGCTATTCATCGCCGTACTCATCGTCAATTTCTTCCTGCCTGATCGCATATAATAGCAAAAAACATGAAACCCGAAAAAAAAATAATGATATTCGGCACATTCGATTATTTCCACGCGGGACATGAAGATATGTTGCGACAAGCCCGTGCCATGGGAGATTATCTCATCGCTATCGTGGCACGCGACAAAACCGTCGAACGCATAAAAGGCCGCCTCCCCGACCACACGGAAAAAGAACGCCTGAATGTACTGAAATCTCATCAGCTCGTAAACAAAGCGGTACTCGGAAACGAAGTGGATAAACACAAAGTCGTGTTGCAACACAAGCCGCATATCATCGCCTTGGGCTATGATCAATTCGTCTTCACTTACACTCTTAACAAGCTCATCATAGACAACGGACTAGAAACCGAAATTGTACGACTTCAGGCATATCAACCCGACGTATTCAAATCTTCAAAAATCAAAGCGCGCTTAAGCGAAGAAAATTCCGTGACCTCCACCTTATGAAATTCAAACAAATATTCCTCTTCGGGCTCACCAATATGTGGCGCAATAAATTTCTTTCGCTCTCCACCATACTCATCATCGGACTGATTCTTTTTGTGCTAAATGTGATTCTCAGCATTCACTTGATCGCCAGAGCTGGCCTGAGCGACCTGCAAAAAAAAGTCGATATCATTCTCTATTTGAGAGACGACTCGGATCAGTTTAAGATCAGTCAATTCATCGCCGAACTCGAAGATATCCCAACCGTGGAAGAAGTGATATTCACCTCAAAAGAAGAAGCTCTATCGAGCCTGCTGAATCGCTATCCGCTTGCGGTAAATCCGTTTCAAAAATACAATATCGAGAATCCGCTTCCGTCACACATCAACATCATAACCACTGCCGCCGATAAACATGAGATCATCCTCGCACTCGCCGATTCAAGCATCTACTCATCACTCTTTCTCACCTCCCCCGAGACTTCCGAAAATCAAAAAATCGTTGCCAAACTCCTGCAATTTACCACTTCAACCACGCGCGTGCTCATCACCACATTGGTCATATTTATTGTCACCAGCCTACTCATAATCTCCAACGCCATCACCCTCAGTATTTATCACAAACGCGAAGAACTCAATATCATGAAATTGGTGGGTGCTTCACCCTATACGATCCGAGGGCCTTTTCTCATCGAGGGTGTCATCTACGGGCTCACGGGATTTATCCTCAGTACGATACTGCTCGGCAGCTTCCTCAGCTTCACCGAACTCGACCTGATCTCGTTTCGATGGGATACAAACATTTATAAATTCATACTACTCGAAGGAATCGTATGCGTAGGTCTGGGGGTTGTAAGCAGTATGATAAGCACGGAGAAATATCTTCTGCAAAAAAAATAAAAATCATTATGCGCTGTCTCAACGTACAAGGATTGGTACTCAAACGCATCCCGTATCAGAATGAAAAATTCGGACTTTTTTCTGTATTTACCAGGGAAAAAGGGAAAATCACCATAAGCTCACCGCGAGGCACAAGACTCGATTCAAAAATACGACTGCTGTCACCTCTCAATATATGTGAACTCACTCTATATACGAGTAGCCAAGGACACTACAAAGTATCCGACATCTATCTCAAAAATTCATTTCATCCCATGTCGAGATATGGCCTCCCGACTCTCCAGTGGTGCTTCATGATCAGCGAACTTCTATATCTTATTTTGGAGGAAGAACAAGCGGAAAAAGAGATTTATCAGATGACATGTAAAAGCCTTTCAATCCTCAACCTCTTCGGGAAACCACTCATCTACGAAGCGTTTCGCACCAAGTTACTCAACCACCTTGGATCAAAACCCACTCTGACCCACTGCTATACATGTGGAGAGAAATTGGGAAAAGAGGGAACCGAAGTTCTCGTGAGAGCGGACATGGAATCTATGCGCGTTTTCTGCCACCTATGTAATCATAGGTCTTTTCCCTCCCCCAGTTCCCCCTCTGAATGCAAAAGTGTACCCATGCATTTCGACACTCTCAAACTATTTCACCTCCTCACGAGAGCGTCATTTGACCTCATCAGAAAAATCCATATGGAACCCGTGATTCTCAATGAGTTAAAAACATGCAACGACACTCTCTACCAACATATATTGCAAAGGGAGCTCAAAGCAAACAACTCCGCGCTACACGAATTCAATACGGTTTAAGAAATTTTTCGCACATCATAGACGCCCTTCGCATTGCCGATTCTGGTCATTACGTCCTGGAGTTCATCGAGATCCTTGACCTTCATAGATAGTCTACGTATGACTCCATCGCTCACTTTTCCAACCGTGGAAAGTTCTTTGATCGGCGTCACAAAAAGTTTGAGTCGATCCCAGATGACACTTGAAACTTCCGGTGAATCATCGGTTTTGATTTCAAGAGTTATGAAATATCCTTCGGTACCCTCCCAATTGACCTCGATCAATCTCGCTTGCTCGAGATGAGAAAGCTCGTCGCAAGACAAGGCATGGATCTTCACACTATTACCGCGGCCCACATACCCTTTTATCGGCTCACCGAAATTTTGCGCACAACAAGACGCAAAGCTGATCGGTATATCACTTTCTCCGGAAATCACCACACGCGGCTCTCTAGTTTTATCCACCTCATCTTCTCGAAAACGGACGAGCTTCACAGGGGCGATATTTTTCTCGGAGAGCAGTTCATCTTCGGGAAGTATTTTCTTCAATACATGTTTTGTCGAAAAATGTCCGTTACCAATACTTTCCAAAATAAACTCTCGTTCTTTAAATAAAAGTGAACGTCCTTCAAACGATTCGAGGAAACTCAAACTCGGATCCAATTGAGGCTTATTGAGACGGGTAAGTTCACGATTCAGAAGTTCACGGCCGGTTTTGAGATTATTCTCACGGTCCTGCTGACGAAACCAGTTTTTGATTCTATACTGTGCGGCATGCGTTTTTACAAATGAAAGCCAATACCTGTTGGGCGTACCACCCTGCTTAGTGACAATCTGAACCACATCTCCATTTCTTAATTCACAGTCGAGAGGAACGATCACTCCGTTTACTTTTGCCTGTACACACGCATTTCCAACTTGCGTATGCACTACATACGCGAAATCCACCGGTGTTGAACCAACCGGCAAATCCTTTACATCACCATGAGGAGTCAGTACAAAAATCTGATCGGTAAAAAGCTGAAGCTCAGGCGATGGAGCTCTACCGCTGTCGCTTTCCCCAAGCCTCGACTCCTCAGACAAATTTTCACTCTGCTCCAACGCTTCATGCAAATCGGCCAATCCTCTCAACCACTGCAATTGATTTTTCACACGCTTGTCCTCCACTGCGGAGCGCAGCGAAGCAGTTGAGCCCTCTCCTGCGTGGCCATTTTTCACCTTACCTGCCAGCTCATGAGAATCATCTTTGTACCACCAATGGGCGGCGATACCGAACTCCGCTTCTTTGTGCATGGTCTCGGTACGGATCTGCACCTCGGCCGGTTCGTCACGCACATCGGGAGTAAGACCGAGAATAGTCGTATGCAAACTGCGATACCCGTTCACCTTCGCCACAGCGATATAATCTTTGAACCTGCGCGCAATTGGCTTCCACTTACTGTGAATCAAACCGAGCACCGCATAACAAGAAGAGATATCTTCTTCGCCGAGCGAATTCAAACCGTCTTTCACAATAATACGAAATGCAAAGAGGTCGAAAATATCATGCACACTGCTTTTTTGCTTACGGCGCATTTTTGAATAAATACTGTAGGGATGTTTCATACGGCCGGAAATTTCCACTATGGGAATACCGCAATTATCCAGTAATTCGTGAAGAGCCTGCGTTCCTTTTTTAATATAAGGATCACTCAACGTCATATACTGCTTCAATTGGTCCATAACTTCTTCGTATTCTTGCGGGTACAACACCTCGAAACATACATCCTCCATCAGGGTTTTTATTTCGTAGACACCAAGACGCGTGGCGATGGGCACATAAATATCCATTGCATTTCGACACACTTCTTTGAGACGGGGATGCTTACTCGCATAAAAATGCTGAAGCTCGGCCAATTTATTTACCAAGAGCACCATGACAGTACGAAGATCCTTCGCAAGCGTGAGAAACAACTTATGCAATACATCCGGCTGGGCGCTTTTGCTGACAGGAAGCGTAGACACAGCGTTGAGATTGGAAACCATCTGCGCCACTTCGCGTCCAAACGTCTCCTCCGCTTTTTTCAGTGTCATATGACCTTCGAGCACATGCTCATGGAGAAGATAGACGAGCAACGTCGTCTCATCCGGACGCAGAGACAACATGATATTCAAATGCTCTTGGCAGATGAGATCGTCCCCGCCGATCAGTGCGATCGCTTTGGCAATGCGTTTTTGATCAAACCCGGGATAACACGCGATGATTTTTTCCGCAACTGGAGACATAATATGAAAGAAAGAAAAAATAAGTATAGCCAAGTGTACTAAAAAAACATTCTCAATACAATTCGGTTTATCCTCCGGCAATTCTAGCTCTTGAGATAGCTCGCCAATGCTATAAGTCCTTCTTCCAGTTCCTTCGCCGGCGCACCGAACGCACAGCGCACATAGCCGCTCTGACCAAATGCCTTTCCGGGAACCATGGCGATATTCGCATCCTCCATCACCCGCTCACAAAACGCAACATCGTCAGTCTCTGTCGTACCGAAAGCCGCAAGTGGTATGAGGCAGTAGAGAGCGGATTTTGGCGCACTGATATGTGCTGAGAACAAGCGATTGAAGGTGCTCACGAATACATCGCGACGGTATTGTATTTCCGCGCATACTTCGGCGGTGATTTTCTTCGCGTCACTGAGGGCGCTGACCGCGGCCCACTGACTTATCACGCTGGTACCAGTGATCGTCTGTCCTTGAAAATTGATGAGAGTTTTGATCACGTGCGCGGGACCGAATACAAAACCCACGCGCCATCCCGTCATACCGAAATTTTTGGAACAGCTCTGCACCACGATCACCATATCGCTATACTCAGCGAATGAACCGCAAGAGACATACTCATTTCCGTCAAAAATCAACCCGCTATATACTTCATCCGACAGCACAAATATATTTTTCGCGCGCGCAACTTCTAGAATAGCTTGCTATTCTTCTTTGGTGTAGATCGCAACCGTGTGATTTGAACCGTT
>CAYHQD010000036.1:0-10299 GCA_964358905.1 uncultured Candidatus Peribacteria bacterium | reverse complement strand
TCCGGTGAATTCGAAGGAGTTGGTATGTGGATTGAGCGTGAAGGCGATTATATTTCCGTGGCAGGTGTGGTACCTGGTTCACCTGCGGAAAAAGGCCATCTGAAAGTGGGTGATATGATATTGAAAGTGGATGGCGTTGACGCGAAAGGTTGGACTCCCGAACAAGTAGCTGCAAAAGTAAAGGGGCCTGCTGGCACGGAAGTAACCCTCTACATCGAAAAACATGCAAGCGGAACGAAAGAATCAGTGAAGCTAAAACGTGAGAAACTTACTATTGCATTCATTACAGGTGAAATAATACAAAAAAAATATGCGTACTTTGATGTAAGTCAATTCCCGCAGGATTTGAATAAAGATTTTATAAAAATCTCCAAACAAATCGTCACCAAAGATACGAAGGGCATCATCCTCGACATGCGCAATAATCCTGGAGGGTACATATCCGCGGCCGAGGATTTATTACAACATTTTTTACCAGTAAATTCGACCATGTATTACCTTGATTACCGGAGCGGCGACCGCGTAACAAAGTCCTCAAGGACTCCCGACCTTACCGGCTACCCTATGGTAATACTTATAGATGCCTCTTCCGCTTCCGCCGCCGAGATCGTGGCCGCCGCGCTCCGCGACCATAAAGTTGCGACCATCATCGGCCAAAAAAGCTTTGGCAAAGGCGTGGCCCAACAACTCTTCTTCTACGACGATGGCTCCTCTCTCAAACTCACGATCGCAGAATGGCTCAGCCCAAATAAAATCCGCATCAACAAAGAAGGAATTCTCCCTGACATAGAAGCCCTCGACCGCCCAGAAACGGTGACAGATGAAGCCCTCGACCGCGCTATCAAATTTTTCAAGAATGGGAATTAGTGATTTGTTACATTTCCTGAATCATCATTGTCCATCGCATTTCTAAGTCTTGCGGCTTTGTCCACTTCCGATTCCGGTTCCACTTCTGGTTCCGCAGATTGAGGCGGCTGTTTCAGCATAGACAGGATCTCCTCAATGCTCTGCATTGCCTGAGGCTCACGCTCGCCGAATTCTTGAGCAATATCATATTTTTTCATGAGCTGAGTTATACCTTCCATATCAGCAGTCATTTGAACGTATTCCTGATACTCAGGGTCGCCAAAGGATTTTTCCTTAACCGCATCAATAAATGCCTCCAGCTGTTCACGAGGTGTCCCTTGGAACTGGCCATCTCGCAAATTCCCTTTTTCTTTTTCCAGGCGGGATCCAAATTCACCTTCCCACCTCTCCTTTAATTCATCAAAGCGCTCTTGATCAAATTCAGGTCTCTTCAACTCAAGTATCTTTTCTTGCGAATCCTTCATTATATTTTCCATGTCCGCATCCGACGCCGCTGATGGCTTCTTCTCAACCACAGTTTTCTTTTTCAATAATTTCTTCACATTCTCCAAAGTAGCGGCATCCACATGAAAAGTGACTCCGTCTTGTAGTACACGGAGGTATCCATCCCGTACATCGAATTTCTGCGGGCCATTAAAGACAATTGAAACCGTCACAGCCTTTTCATCCACCACCACGCCACGATACATCCGCCCGTCCTCGAGAATTCTTTTCATACAAAGTTGCATAGCCATGCCTTTGGCTCCTTCGGAACCGCTTGCGGGCACACTTTCATACAACACAAGTCCATAATATTTAAATACCGACTTCAAATGTAGATATTTCTGCTCCAGCATATCCGCGTTATTTTTAAGTGAAAAATCGTACGCCTCCTTCAAAACCCCGAGAGCAATATATTCCGAAACAAAATACGCAATATCCTTCATCCCCATGCCTTCGGTTTGAGAACAATAATCGGCGAAATAACATAAGGTTTTCAAACCCTCCTGATCGATTTTTTGACCCATCGGCATGGCATCGAGAAGAAAATCCACGCAGGTTCCGACATAATCCAAATTTTTCACCACTTCCTCCTTCGTCAATTTCGGATTCGCCCATTCTTTTTTCAGCATGGGCAACAATAGCTCCGTCGCAAGTAAAATATCCTGTTTTGTAAACCCAAGCTCCTCCGTGGCAAACGCGATATCCTCTTCAACTTCTTTTTTTGCAATCGCCTCTCTCTCCTCACGTGCCGTACGATGCGCTTCACCTTCCTGCGCATCAGCCGCGTTATCATAGGCATCGGCCTCCACCTTAAGCGGCGCTTCATCACTGCAATCCTCCGGCGGAGGACAACTGTTGATTTGATTTTCCATAAAAGTAAAATTACAATGAAAAATATTTTAAGAAAACTCAGCCCTCTGCTTCAAAATCTCCTCGGGATTGCTCGTGACAATCTTATCTTCTATATATGAGGCTATGATCTGAATTGCGACGTGTTTGAGACCGGCAAAGAAAAGTCCTTGTCCCACTCCGGAATTCAGTAACATGTACTTTTCACCTTCGGTAAGATTGAAGAATTTTGCGAGCGGCTCAATCGCCGCGGGAGATTGTTTCAAAAGCAATTGCAAGGATGAGTTGGTCACAATCGCACGCCCGAATTCTTTATTCATGAAATCCTCCACATCCTGCGTGATGGTCGTGATACCCAGGTAATATTTACGTGAGCGTTTTACAAGTCCGAATAAGAATTGCGCAGAGTCGTCGTGTTGCATTAGACTCCACGCTTCATCGATGACCATAATGCGTTTTTTAAGTTCGGAACGAACCTTCGCCCAGACATAGTTCAAAATGATATACATCGCAATCGGACGAAGCTGGTCCTCCAGATCGCGAATGGAAAATATGACAAGTTGATTGTCGAGTTCTATATTCGTACGCTTATTGAAAATACCGGCAAATGTGCCACTGGTGTATTTTTGCAATCGCTGAGAAAGAGAAAGCGCACCCTCCATCGAAGTGAGTACACTGTAGAGGTCCTCCATCGTAGGTGGTTCAAATTCCTGCGGATTTGGCGTCTCCATTGTAATACCCTTGGTCGCGTAAGTGTCTATGAGCGCTTTGTCCATCAGTGCTTCCTCCGAAGAAGAAATACCACCAAGCATAAGTTTCATCAAACCTCCGAGACTCACTACCGCACTACGGAGCAAATCGCCGGGCTTAACATTCTCAGGATCGTAGGGCTTCGGCAGATCAAACGGATTTATACGACGATCGGAATTGAGTGATACCTTTAAGTAGGTACCTCCGACCGCCTGTGAGAGCTGTTCATATTCATTTTCCGGATCCAGAATAATCACATCGGTACCCGTCATCATCGCGCGCAAAATTTCAAGCTTCACGGCATACGATTTTCCGGCACCCGACTTGGCAAACACCACCGAATTCGCATTTTCGAGCGAAAACCTATCGAAGATAATCAATGAATCATTGTGACGATTAAGTCCGTAGAGAATACCATCGTTGGACGTAAGATCGGTGGATGAAAACGGGAATGTGCTGGAAAGAGGTGACGTATTCATATTGCGGTACACGCTGATCTCATCGGTAGCCTGAGGGAGACAGGAGTTAAAGCCATGCTCGGTGCGAAGATCTGCCCGTTTCGTAAGCACCAATTTTCCTCCGAGAATACTTTCGAGCTGTTTGACTACCTTTTTCAACTTTTTTTGGTCGTCAGCGTACACGGTGATATAGAGTCCGAATTGAAAGAATTTTTCCTGACCGCGCTGAATCTGAGTACGGAGATTTTCTGCATCTTCAAGTGCAGTTTCGAGCTCTGGATCACGTACATTACCCTTCTCCAGGCCCATACGAATCGAGGATTGAATTTGCGCAACTTTTGTACGCAGTTTTTTCATTATTTTCGTCGAATCGATCGGATACACAAACTGCGAAATGTCCATCGTCACATCGTAATTGACGAGCGGAGACAACCAGTTCGTATCTATGTAACGCGGATAGGAATATACAAAAATCGTCTGCGCGTACTGCCCTTCTATACGGACAGAATCATACATAATCTCCATTGAAGAGGGAGCGATCAGATCCTTAATTGAAACCAGACCTTCATTGAAAAGTTTCTCCGCATCAATGATGGATTTACGTTCTTCAGGTGAAAGCTTTTTCGGATCAAATGGCATATCGAGAGTCGCCTTAAGCGCCTGTTCCTTGGACTCGGCGGACAGCGCAACCTCTCCGGCTTTCTCATCTTTGGATTTATCACGGAAAAGTCGAGCGAAAATGCCTTTTTTGATCGGCGCATTGTTGATCGCATTCGAAGCGGATAATTCGACCTCCGCATTTGCACTCGCCTCCTGGACTACTTTTTCCATGTTGAGCGACGGAGCGTCAGCGGAGTCGGCTTTCTCCTCCTTCACAAGTGGAACCTGTCCAACTGATGGAGTAGCTTCGCTAGAGGATTGAGAGGAAGAAGAAACCGCTGTCCCCACCGGGACGGATCCCGCCACGGCTGGAGTATTCAACCATGTCGGCACATCAGAAATATTGTAGGAGATATTTTGTCCATGCGCCGACCCCGACTTGTCGGGGGAGGCGGCTCCTTGTGCAGGATCTGTTTGTAAAATCTGTGTAGTCGGTTCAGCCATAAGCTTTATTTAATCTTTTCAGTATATCAGAAAAATACATCCCCGACAACGCACCCAATAGCGACTTGGAAACATTTATCCATATAAGGCAAATAAATTTCTCCTAAAGGGCATAATAAAGACACAAAATATCTATTCTTTCAATAAAAATATGCTACGATTCGTTGGGTCTTGATTTCCATACCCTTTTAATCCTAAAAAACAGCTTATGGCAGAGGAGAAACAACAAAATAGCGACAATACAAACGAGAATGCAAAATCGGAAAAAACCTCCCCGCAATTATTTGGGAATTATATCCCGCGCTCGATTTCGGATGAAATGTCGGAATCGTATCTGAACTACGCTATGAGTGTCATCGTGTCACGCGCACTTCCCGACGTACGAGACGGAATGAAACCGGTACATCGACGCATTCTTTATGATATGCATGAACTTGGCCTACACGCGAGTGCTAAATTCAGAAAATCGGCGGCCGTCGTCGGAGACGTGCTTGCCAAATACCACCCTCATGGAGATACCGCCGTATACGATTCGATGGTGCGCATGGCACAAGATTTCGCCATGAGATATCCACTCGTCCACGGCCAAGGTAACTTCGGTTCGGTCGATGGAGACAATGCGGCGGCCATGCGTTATACGGAAGCGAAACTACATAAATTAAGCGAGGAAATGCTCGCTGATATCGAGAAAGAGACTGTGGATTTCGCCCCAAACTATGATTCGACACGCACCGAACCAGTTGTTCTCCCATCACGCGTCCCTCAACTACTTCTCAATGGTACGATGGGTATCGCTGTGGGTATGGCGACAAATATCCCTCCACACAATCTGGGCGAAGTAGTGGATGCTGTCATGCATCTTTCAAAAAATCCCGAGTGCGACCTAGATGAGTTGATGCAATTTATAAAGGGACCAGACTTTCCTACATACGGAACCATTTATAACCATGAGGCAATCAAGACTATGTATGCAACCGGACGCGGCGGAGTCACGGTCCGCGCGGAAGCGACAATAGAGGAGAAAAAAACGGGCAAATTTGAAATCATCATCACCGAAATCCCATATCAGGTAAATAAATCCGTACTCGTAACGAAGATTGCCGAACTAGTACGCGATAAGAAAATCGTCGGCATCACCGACCTTCGCGACGAATCAAACAGGGAAGGTACACGTGTTTTGATAGAACTCAAGCGCGAGGCGTATCCAAAGAAAATTCTCAATCAGCTGTTCAAGTTGACCCCGATGCAGACGACGTTCAATATGAACATGATCGCCCTGGTGGACGGACTTCAGCCGCGTCTCCTGAATCTGAAACAAGTGTTGGAATATTTCATCGCTCATCGAAAGGAAGTCATCACACGCCGCACGATATTTGAACTGAAAGTGGCTAAAGCGCGCGCTCACATACTCGAAGGATTGAAGACCGCCCTAGATCATATAGATGAAGTTATTGCCGTAATACGCAAATCCGAGACAAAGGAAGATGCACAAGCCGCACTCATGAAAAAATTTGGTCTCTCAGAAGAGCAGGCGAAAGCCATCCTTGAGATGCGTCTCCAAACACTTGCCGGACTCGAACGCAAAAAGATAGAAGACGAATTGGCGGAAAAAATGGCGCTCATCAAAGAACTCGAATCAATTCTCGCCTCTCCGACAAAAGTGGTGAAAATCATGACGACCGAACTTCTCGAAATCAAAGAAAAATACGGTGATGAACGCCGCACGCGCATCGTCCCTCACGGACTCGATGATTTCTCCGCAAAGGATATCATCCCGAATGAGCCGATGGTCGTCACACTCACGCGCGAGAACTATATCAAACGCGTCAGTCCGAGCAGTTTCCGCGCTCAACACCGCGGAGGTAAAGGCATTATCGGATCCACAACGAAAGAAGAAGACGAGGTGGTATTACTCCTCAACGCAAATAACCACGATGAAATTTTGTACTTCACCAATCTCGGACGCGTGTTCAAATTACCGGTATACGAACTTCCTCAGGGTTCTCGCACGGCAAAAGGCCAAGCCATCGTCAACCTGCTTCAGCTCGCGGAAAATGAAAAAGTGACTGCTCTGCTCAATGCGAAAGATCAGGCGAAAGGACAATTTCTCTTCATGGCCACCAATCGAGGCACGGTAAAGAAAACACCGTTTGAAGATTTCCAAAATATTCGTAAAACGGGCTTGATCGCCATCAAGTTGCGCGAAAAAGATTCTCTTGAGTGGGTCAAACTCACGAGCGGCAATGAGAAAATCATGCTCATCACGCGCGAAGGCAAATCCATCCAATTTGAAGAAACCGATGTACGTCCTATGGGAAGACCTTCTCAAGGTGTACGCGGTATCAAATTAAAAGGTACGGATGAAGTGGTTGAAATGGACGTAGTGAAAAAAGACGTGCACGCAGAACTGCTCATCATCTCCGAAAACGGCCTTGGCAAATCCACCGATCTCAACAATTACCGCCTTCAAGGACGCGGCGGTTCAGGAGTGAAAACCGCGAATCTCACGACAAAAACCGGCAAAATGGTCGGCGCAAAAGTGATCCAAGATGACCTCAAAGGTGACCTAATATTGATCTCAAAGAAAGGACAGGTAATACGCATATCCATAGATGCCATACCTACAAGAGGTCGCGCCACTCAAGGTGTCTATCTGATGAGACTCAATGGAGGAGACATCATCGCTTCACTTTCCATTATTCCTTACGTGGAAGGAGAAGAGAATTCGGCAGAGGAAGCCCATTCGGCCGATGCCTCAACGCTAGGAGCCACCTCCCCCGACACGTCGGGGTCGGTGCTACGCGGCCCGGGTAAAGCGATGGAAAAAGTGGAAGATACCCAAGAGGCTCTTCTCTAACAGCGCCGAGCACAGCGAGGCGGCTCCTCCCCTCCCTAACAGCGCCCACAAAAAATTTCATATGAGATACTCAACCCTTCTCGTCACAGCATTTCTCGTAAGTATGCCACTCGCGGCATACGCGGTAATAGGTGACTTGATGATAGGACCAAACGATGTATATCTCTCTAATCCGGCCCCTGTTACTTCAAAGTCGGTACGCATCTATGCGACCGTACACAACACGGGCGTCAAAGACGCACTCGCATCGGTGCGATTTTCCAATAAACTCACGGGAGAGCAAATCGGCGGTGACCAACCCATCTCACTCATTGCGGGAAGAACCGATGATGTATTTGTCGATTGGCAACCGGAAAGCGGTAGCTACACCATTCTTGTCCAAATCATTCCTTGGACACCCGAAAATGATGATCCAAGTAATAATACGACGAGTTTCGTCACATTTGTAGATAGAGATAGCGATAAAGACGGCGTGGGCAACAAGACTGACATAGATGATGATAATGATGGCATTGCAGATACGGCCGATACCTTTCCCACAAACCCGTATGAATCACTCGATAGTGATGGAGATGGTAAAGGTAATAATGCGGATGAGGATGATGACAATGACAATACTCGAGATGAAGATGACGCTTTTCCAATGGATCCGCTCGAGCAGGTTGATACGGACAAAGACGGCATTGGCAATAACAGTGATGAGGATGATGATAATGATGGACTAAAGGATGTGACGGAGGACGAAAATCAGAATAAGATAAAAGACAAAGGAGAAACCGACCCGCTCATACCTGACTCCGATGGAGATAAGGTGGCGGACGGCAAAGATGCATTCCCTTTAAATCCGAATGAGACAACCGATTTCGACCAAGATACAATCGGAGACAATGCGGATACGGATGATGACAACGACCATGTCGAAGACACAGTGGATATCAATCCAAAGAACCAAGGCCCGATGATTGAGATCGAAGATTCCAAGCGAACCGTCAACGTGGCGAACACCGTCGTAATTGATACTTCCGAGTCCGTGGATCTGGACGGAGAAATCGTGAATACGGTGATTGTAATTGAGAAAATTTCTACCACTGCGGAGCGAAGCGCACTGCGAAGCGAAGCGGAGCAGGTGTCCCTCCCCTCTCAAGCCGCACCTACTACGAAGAGTAGCGTAACAGTAGTCACGACGCCCGCTCCCTCTGCTACCACCCAAACCACTCAAAATGACCAAGTAAGTACTACAGTCGGTAGTGAAACTGCCCCATCTCAACACACTACTCCATCCGACCAAGCAATCAATTTGAGCAACGTGCAGGATATTATCGCAATGTATTTCAAAAATCCCGACTCGATGATCCCACTAGAAAATACGGAAAACGGGGAAAGGACTCTAGATTTTACAACAGATCCGAACGCGCAATATAGATACATAGGAGAAACATTCAAAGGGTCTTTTCCTGAGCCTGGAACCTACAAAATCACGATTATCGCACAAGATAATAAGAATGAGACACGTACCGAAGAAGTGATAATAAAAGTGAGAGATTATCAAGGCCTCTTCAAAAAAACAGGGCTCGGACTCCTACTTTTGCTTGCAATTTCAGGAGCAGTTAAGTATATTTTCCGCGCTACCGAGCTCCGGAGGAGCGAGGCATCGGATAAAAGGTATGGCACCAAATCTCGAAGTAAAAATAAATAATCTAATACGACCGCACATGAAAGCAGATATACATCCAACTTATTATAAAGACGCAAGCGTGCAATGCATGTCATGCGGGACAAAACACACTATGGGAGCCGTCGTTAAGGAGTTCAAAGTGGAAGTTTGCAGTGGTTGCCACCCATTCTACACAGGAAAGCAGGATCAATTACTCGACATTACCGGACGTGTAGATAAATTTAAGGCGAAAATGGAAAAAGCAAAGGTTTTGAAAGAAAACGCGAAAAAGAAAGAAGAAGAATAACATTGCAAAATTTTCCAGGTAGGTTAGCCTAAGCACGTTTCACGTGCCTTTTCTTAAATAGTACTATGGGAAACACACTTGGCACCATTTTTCGCCTCACAACTTGGGGAGAATCACACGGTCCCGCAATCGGAGCGGTGATTGACGGATGTCCGGCGGGGTTGGAGATTTCCGATATGGATATTCAAAAAGAATTGGATCGTCGCAAACCAGGGGGAGGACAACCGGGCGCAACCACACGAAAAGAGGATGACGAAGTGGAAATTCTCTCCGGCGTATTTGAAGGAAAAACCACGGGCGCCCCAATTTCAATGATCGTATGGAACGAAGATCGCAAATCGAAGGATTATACCGCACTCAAAGAAGTGTATCGTCCCGGACATGCGGATCTCGCGTATGACCTCAAATGGGGACACCGTGATTATCGAGGAGGTGGTAGAAGTTCGGGCAGAGAGACTGCCTGCCGCGTCATGGGAGGCGTAATTGCAAAAAAACTGCTCCATAAAAAAAGTAAAACAGAGGTACGCGCCTACCCTATTCAAATTGGCCCACATGTGCTCAAGGGGAATAAGATCACCGATGAAGTTGCTCAGTATATTGAAAAAATACGCAGTGAGGGAGATAGTGTCGGTGGGATCGTGGAAATCCGCGTAACCAACCCTCCCGTGGGACTTGGCGAACCATGTTTTGATAAATTGCATGCCGTGCTTGGACAGGCGTTGCTCTCCATAGGTACGGTAAAAGGATTCGAAATCGGAAGCGGGTTTAATGTAGCAGACATGAGAGGATCCCAAAATAATGATGAGTATGTAGTAAATAATGAAGGACGAATTGATGTACAAAAAAATTATTCAGGCGGAATCCAGGGTGGCATCTCAATCGGGTCGGATATCGTCATGAGAATAGCAGTGAAACCTCCCTCCAGTATCGCAAAACCACAAGCCACTCTCACGCGCAAAGGAGAGAAAAC
>CAYHQD010000035.1:0-10414 GCA_964358905.1 uncultured Candidatus Peribacteria bacterium | reverse complement strand
ACGCTAACGGTTTTGGAGACCGTTGTACTACCATTATACGATAGCCCTAAATAACAGCCAGTGCACTATAGCCTAAGATACGACAATCTTTCAAGAGCGGCTTTGAGCAATACGATCTGTGACGAGGTTGCTTGCACACCCAATGTCCGGAGTCCAAAACTCCTATTTTTTCCGACTTTTAATAAGTTTTATCACATTATCAAAATCAACATCTATATAGCATCGAGATTATAAAATTTGGTTTGATAGTTTTTTCCGTCTTTGGCAGTTATTAAGAATTCCTTAATAACTGAATTTTCGTCTATCTCTCCTTCTTCATAGCAATGTTTTAGGTGCATATTGATGTTAGGCACGCTTGTATCAAAAAGCTCTGCCATTGATTTTTGTGTGAGCCAAACGGTTTCATCTTCCAAGCGAACATCGATTTTTGTCTCGCCAGATTCGGTTTGATAAATAATGAGTTGAGAGTTGTTTTTAGTCATAATTATTTTTTCGTTTTGGGCGTAGGGCAGTACCGGAGGTGAATGCATTGTACCATTCCACAACTTCGGTTATACAGAAACATTTTATGAATGTGAATCGCCTTAGGCCGCGACTTCTTTGTCGTATTTTTTGATCGCCGTAATTTTCCTCTCGATTTCACTGAAACGTCTCGCCACTCCGTCTCTTTCGGCTTTGAGAGATGCGATCTGTGACGAGGTTGAGGCGCCTTTCAAGAAGCTTCCAACCCTAGAAAAGAACGAGGCGTTTTCGAGTTGGGAGATTTGCGTTTGGAGCCGTGTATCCATTTCGACGAGCTCGGCGTTTCTTTGTTGTAGACGGGTCAATTCAGCGGCCTTTGCAGGGTCTATTTGTGCCGGTGCGCGAGGCGCGTAAGCGGCCGGCTCGGCCCTGACCGTTGTAGCATGAAATTCAGCGCCATAAGGAGATCGTGGCGCTCTTGCGGAAGGAACGGTTTGGCCATTGCCACTTAACTCTTTCATAGTGCGCGCTCTTGTCAAATTGACGACATTGGACGGCCCCGGATTGTCAACCGTGTTCCGAGACATAAATCTGTGTTCGGGTGCGTCATTAGGTTTTGCCGTCGGAGCTTCGTTACTCGCCATCTCTTCCACGGGTTCTTTTGCACCAAGGACCCATTTAAGTTCATGGGTTGCGCGCGGGTCCCCATACACGTCCTTGCGAATTTGGTACAAACTATCGAGTCTCTGATTCGGCAGAGGGTTTCTTACCGCGCTCGACACAGTCCGCAAATCGGACTCCACCGTAGTACCGAGAGCTCCCAATCGCGCCAAACACTCCTTCGCCAGAACAACTTTACTTGATACCCCGCCGGAAACACCATGCTTCCCGAACAACCCGCTTACAAGTCCGCCAATCCTGTCTTTGATCGAAGGCGGCGCGTTCCTCCCGCTATTCGTCCCCTCTTCCCTCGAAATGAACCCCCACAGTTTCATTTTGACATCTTCAATTTCGGCTTGTTCTTTGAGAATGGGATCAACCAGCGGACGTCTCGCACGCATGTCCACCACCTTTGATTCGATGATCTTGTCGCCTCCCATTTCAAATGTAAATTCGTACCCCATATATGTATGTTAAGTCAACCGGCATTATACCAGAGCTATATTAAAAAGATATTAAAAAATAAATTAAATTAGGGGTTGCGGACACTGCGGTGACCGCCTTTTTTACGCATTTCCGCGAAGGCGGCGAAGCGCTCGCGCGCCATGCTCGTACGTAGCTCCTCTTCGAGTTTTTCTTTTTCCACGTCATCCTTCGTGTGTTTGAGAAGTTCCTGCGCGCGGGCGCGAGCCGAAGCAGCCTGCTCGGCGGTTATCGCATCCACATTTTCGATGATGTCGGAAAGAATAATGCCTTTATTTTCGTTGAATTCGAAATATCCGCCGCTCGTGAAGAGCAGTTCTTCGGTGCCATCTTGTTTGGTGATCTTAATACCTCCGGGACCGAGTTTCGTCACGATAGGATGGTGCCCCGTCAAAATACCAACTTCGCCGTCGACTGCCGGCGCGACCAACATTTCGATGTCGCCTTCGTAGGTGGTTTGCTCCGCTGTGACAATTGTGAGATGGAACACGGGTGGGAAGTTTAGAGAATTGGAATGAGGAGTGGGGAGGGATTAGCTGCGCTATTTGCCTGGGAGGTCGATGCGGCTTGATCGAGGGAGGGGTTCACTGCTCCGCTTCGCTCCGCAGTACGCGTTATTTTTTCGCGGATGCGATGGATGCTTCATGTTTTTCTCGAGCCTGTTCGATGGTACCAACCATGTAGAAATCTTGCTCGCTCAAGTCGTCGTGTTTACCTTCGATGATTTCTTTGAAACCACGCACGGTGTCTTTGAGTTTCACATATTGGCCTGGAGTATTCGTAAACGGTTCGGCTACGAAGAATGGCTGTGAGAGGAAGCGTTGAATTTTGCGCGCTCGCGCCACGAGCTTTTTATCATCTTCGGATAGCTCGTCAATACCGAGGATCGCGATGATATCCTGGAGATCCTTGTAACGTTGCAATATACGTTGCACTTCGCGCGCGGTCTTGTAGTGATCTTCGCTGACGACATTCGGATCGAGCTGGCGAGACGTAGAGTCGAGCGGATCCACCGCAGGATAAATACCTTGCTCGGTAAGCGCGCGAGAAAGTACCACCGTGGAATCAAGATGCGAGAAGGTCGTTGCCGGAGCCGGATCGGTCAAGTCGTCCGCAGGCACATATACGGCCTGCACGGAAGTGACTGAACCATCTTTTGTGGAAGTAATACGTTCTTGAAGCACACCCATTTCCGTTGCTAGGTTTGGCTGGTAACCCACTGCGGACGGCATACGTCCGAGGAGCGCCGATACTTCGGAACCCGCTTGTGAGAAACGGAAGATATTATCTATGAAAAGAAGCACGTCGCGTTTTTCTTCGTCACGGAAATACTCCGCCATCGTAAGACCGGTAAGGGCTACGCGTAAGCGTGCACCCGGTGGTTCGTTCATCTGTCCGAAGACGAGAGAAGTTTTATCGATAACTCCGGATTCCTTCATTTCCATCCAGAGGTCATTACCTTCACGCGTACGCTCACCCACTCCGGCAAACACGGAGTAACCTCCGTGTTCCGTGGCGATATTGCGGATCAATTCTTGAATCAACACTGTCTTTCCCACAC
Source organism: uncultured Candidatus Peribacteria bacterium (assembly GCA_964358905.1). Classification (GTDB taxonomy): domain Bacteria; phylum Patescibacteriota; class Gracilibacteria; order UBA1369; family JABINC01; genus CAYHQD01. The sequence continues at coordinate 7,248 of CAYHQD010000035.1, read as the reverse complement.
CGGCTCCTCCGAACAGACCCACTTTACCTCCTTTTGCAAATGGGCAGATGAGATCGACCACTTTTAGACCCGTCTCGAAGATTTCCGTCGTAGGAGACTGTGCGTCAAAACTTGGAGCGGGACGGTGAATTTCCCAACGCTTTGCGTCTATGGGACCGAGATTGTCTATCGGATCACCGAGCACATTAAGAAGTCTTCCGAGCGCCTTTTCACCTACCGGCACACTGATCATATGACCCGTGGAATTCGCTTCACCTCCACGTGTGAGCCCATCCGTAGATTCCATTGCGATACCGCGCACCTGACCATCACCCAAGTGCTGTTGCACTTCGACGACGAGGCGTTTGCCGTTGTTGTCTATTTCTACGGTTTCAAGTATTTTTGGCATTTCCTCGGAGTTGAATGCGAAGTCGACAACCGGACCGATGATTTGCGTGATTTTTCCTTTTGCCATTTGCTAAAAAATTAAAAATAATAAATTAATTTGAAGAGCCCGCGACCACTTCCAGAATTTCTTTCGTGATTTTTTCTTGTCTCTTTTTGTTGTAATGAAGAGTGAGGCCGGACACGATGTCGTGCGCATTGTCAGATGCCTGTCGCATTGCCATCATACGGGCACTGTGTTCGGAAGCCACCGATTCGAGCACCGTCTGATAGACGATCGTCTCCACATAACGCTGAAGAAGTTCATCGAGCAATAATTCTTTGTTTGGTTCAAAAATATATTCTCTTTTCGATTTCGATTTTGCAAAACCTTCGTGCAATACCGAGCCTGAGGGACCGGAAGCCGACTCCGCTAACGCTACGTCGCTACCAATCGGCAGGAGCTGAATCACGGCGGGCTTCTGAGTCATGGTTGAATAAAAGTGATTGTAGACCAGATGTACTTCGTCCAATTTTCCATGGAGAAAATCATCTACGATCACTTTGCTGATACCGAGAGTTTCGAGATAACCGGGTTTATCGCCGAGGCTTTCAAAATCCGCGAGCACTTTCTTGCCGATGCGTTCCATTACCTGTCGTCCTTTTCGCCCGACTGTGATGACGATTTCCTGCTGAGTGTTTTTTTCATTGAGAATTTCAAGCATCGTCCTTGAGACATTTGTATTGAAAGCCCCGCACAGACCGCGGTTTGCAGTAATAAATATGTAGCCCGCGTTCTTAACTTTTTTTCTGATTTCGAGAAGCGGGTGAGAAAGTCGGGGTTCACTGCCGTGTATCAAATCCGCCACAATCTCTTTGAGTTTATTGATATATGGACGACCCTTCAGCGCCTGTTGCTGAGCTTTTTTCATCTTCGACGCGGCCACCATTTCCATTGCCTTGGTGATTTTTTGCGTCGATTTGATCGACCGAATTCTGAGTTTTATATCCCTGAGAGAGGCCATACGTAAAAGTAAAAATTCTTAAATTGAGTAGGCACAATTATTCCTTTTTCAAACCTTCTTTAAATTCACCCAACATATCCTTGAGTTGCTGTTCGATTTCCGGAGTAAGTTTTTTTGCGGTGAGAAGTACCTCCTCGAGGTTCTTGTATTTCGCATCCATGAAGTGGAATAACTTTTCTTCAAATTCTCGAAGGGAGGAAAGTTCCACATCATCCAATGCTCCAGAATTTACCGCGTAAATAATCACGATCTGCTTAGCAACGGGAAGAGGTTTGTACTGAGGTTGTTTGAGAACTTCCACCACACGCTGTCCTCGATGGAGAGACGCTTTTGTCTGAGGATCAAGGTCGGAGCCGATCTGTGCAAACGCCTCGAGCTCTCGGAACTGCGCGAGACTCAAACGCAAATTTCCCGCAACTTTTTTCATCACCGGAATCTGTGCGGATCCACCCACGCGCGACACGGAAAGTCCGGCATTGATCGCTGGTCTTTTACCTGCGTAGAAGAGATCTCCCTCGAGGTATATCTGTCCATCGGTAATTGAAATCACATTTGTGGGAATGTATGCCGATACGTCGCCCGCCTGCGTCTCAATTAGCGGGAGAGCCGTGATTGAGCCGCCGCCGAGTGCATCCGAAAGGCGTGACGCTCTCTCAAGTAGACGTGAATGAAGATAGAAGACGTCACCAGGGTATGCTTCGCGTCCAGGCGGGCGGCGAAGAAGGAGCGACACTTCACGATATGACCATGCGTGCTTCGACAAATCATCATAAATAATCAGCGCGTCTTTGCCGGCATACATGACATCTTCCGCCATAGCGCATCCGCTATAGGGTGCGATAAAGTTGAGCGCGGCGGGATCGGATGCAGTCGCGACTATGACCGTGGTGTATTCCATCGCACCATGTTGCTCGAGTTTGTTTACCACGTTTGCAACGGTGGATTGTTTCTGTCCGATAGCCACATAAAAACAATGTACGTGCTGACCTTTTTGATTGATGATCGTATCCACCGCAATCGCCGTCTTACCGAGCTGGCGGTCGCCGATAATAAGCTCGCGTTGTCCACGTCCGATAGGAATCATGGCATCGATCGCCTTGATACCTGTTTGAAGCGGTGTATTGACGGATTTACGTCCGATCACCCCTTCCGCTTTGTGCTCGATAGGTCTGAATTTTTTCGTATTGATAGGCCCCTTGCCATCCACGGGCTGACCGAGTGCATTCACCACTCTTCCCGTAAGCTCAGATCCGACCGGGACTTCCATCACCCTCCCCGTACTTTTTACCGTATCACCTTCTCTCAAATGTTTTCCTTCGCTGAATAAGATACAACCGACAGTATCTTGGCTCAAATTGATTGCCATACCGTAGGCCTCACCGGGAAATTCCACCATTTCCCCCATCTTCACATCATTGAGTCCGCTTACCTGAGCCACGCCATCTCCGAGCATCACAATCGTCCCCACACCTACTTTTTCCGGTTTAAATTCGAGATTTTCGAGCTGTTTTTCCAGCACCTCCATAATCTCTTTAGACTTAGTTTGCATATGCAGATAATTAAAATGTATATATTTGGTAAGTTTTTTTTGATACGGGTGCGGGAGCCGCCTCACTTCGCTCGGCGCTGGGGAGCCGCTCCGCTACGCTACGCGCTCATAAGCTCTTTTCTCAACGTATCGAGATAATTTTTGACGGAATAATCGGTGACATATCCCTTTTCGTATAATTGAACACCTCCTATCAAGTCGGGCTTTACGGCAAATCGCGTTTTTATTTTTTTCCCGGTAAGACGTTCCACTTTTTCGGTAATGGCGCTACTTTCACTTTCGCTCAAGCTTCGCGTCGTGAATACTTTTACTTCTGCAATACCCTTATCGGCATAATACAGTTGAGAGTACATCTCCGTGATTTTCGGAAGTAAACGAAACTTTTTTGATCGGACCAAAATAATCAGCAAGTTGAGCGTCATATCTTCCACTTTTCCTTCAAAAGATGTGCGCAGAACTTTTCCTTGATCTTCTTTTTTCAAAAAGGCAACTCGCTTCAAAAGAGGGAGCAACGCAACTCCGTGCGAAAGCATTTCGAGATCGCCAAACACCTTGTCCGCAGTGTCTTTTTTTGATGCGACGCGATACAATGCTTTCGCAAACGTAATGTGGGAATTGCCTGACATCATACTTCAGTAACTTTTAAGACTTTCTTCAATGAGTGCGAGGTCCTCCTTCGCGTCCACTTTTTTGCGAAGTATTTTCTCGGTGGCGGCAACGACCATATCCACGGCTAGAGTTTTTAACTCCTGCGCGGTCTTGGCCTTCTCCATCTCCACCGCACCGTGACCGGCTTTGACTATTTTCTGCGCTTCGTTATCCGCCTCGCCCACGATACCCGCCTTCAAATCCTCGCCGGATTTTCTAGCTTTTTCGAGAATTTCCTGGCTGTCGGCGCGCGCGGTCTGCACCATCTCCTGGCGTATCACCTGACTTTCTTCCAACAATTGATCCGCTTTTTCCGCATTTTCAACCCCATCTTTGATTCGCTTTTCGCGAGTCTGAAGGAGGTGGAGAAGTGGCTTATAGAGAATTTTGTGCAGGATAACTATCAGGATGATCAGGTTGAGCGCTTGAAACGCAACCACGGAAGGGTTTATGGAAAGGCCTTCGGCTTCATGCTCCGTTTCCGTAACTTCCGTATTCTGCGAAGGCGCGGTAGGCGAGGGCTCCTGCGCATATGCCGTAAAAACAAAAATATGTTCCATACTTATTTATTTAGTATGAGGATTGAAATAACGAATGAGAAGATACCGAGACCTTCGGCGAATGCCGCGGTCAAGATCATGTTAAGCTGGATCTTTGAGGTGGCTTCGGGCTGACGAGCTATAGACTCGACCGCCTTTGATCCGATAAGCCCGATTGCAAGCGCCGGCCCGAGGACACCGACCCCAATCGCAATTCCTGCCGCAAGTGTGTTCATGTTGTAAATGGTTAATGATAAAGGGTAATAATTTTTTAACTTATCCTACGAGAATTTTCACGTGAGGGAGCTGTTCATTTTTAGGCGCGGCCACATGGTGGCCGTTTTCTTCATGTTCCTCATGCGCGGTATTGAGTGCGGTAAATGTGAGAAACAGCATTGAGAATACAAATGCCTGGATAAGACCTATGAGAAATTCAAGCATCATAAATGGTAACGGAAACGCAATGTTAATTAGCAAAAACGCAACCGTCAACACGATTTCCCCTCCGAAAATATTTCCGAAAAGACGAAGGGCGAGGGCGAGAGGTCTCACGAGTTCCGAAACGATGTGTAGAAGTCCCACGAAGAAATCAATAATGCCCATCGGTCCGTTTTTGAAAAGTGCCTTGAAATTAAAAAAGTGCCCGAGGTAGCCGAGAAGGCCATGGGCATTGATTCCTTGGTACTCAAAATACAAGAATGCCACTGTGGCTAGCGCCACAGTAGAATTTATGTCACTGGTCGGCGCACGGACGAATCCAAGCTCTTCCGCGACAATTCCGAAAACAATACCCAGCCAGTTTGAAAAAAGAATGACAAGAAAGAACGTGACGAAAAATGAAAAATGTTTTTTGGACGCTTTCCCACCGACTTCTTCCATAAAGTCATATAATCCCCCCAGACTCCACTCCGCGAAATTCTGAAAACCGGTCGGTATGAATTTCATCGTCATTCTAAAAATGATTGCAAGCATAATCAAAATCGCCATTACAATCCACATGGTGATCATCGTGTTGGTCACCGGAATGCCAGGTAACAGTTCAAATATTGTCCTAGGGGCGAGATGTATTTCGAGGTCTGCGATACCCAATTGCGAGTGTGTTAATAAATGCGTCTATACATTTCAATACACTAAAATCATACTTAATCCATACTAAGCATGGTATTTCTGCGTTCGACATCTTTTGCATTTTATGAATTCGCGGCCAAATGTCAAAGGTAAAATATTTTTCTTAGACTTGTGAAGAGTCTAAAACACTTGTCCGATAGTAATTCATGCCATTGAAAAGTGCAGTGAGGCGGCGGTGGTTGGATGCTGGAAGGAAATTGATTTGGCGGTGAGCATGAGAGGAGACTCGATGCTTCGCTTTGCAAAATCAACGTCGTACTTTTTCTCCCCTACCAGCGGATGGCCGATATGGGCAAACTGTGCGCGGATCTGATGCGACCTTCCAGTCTTGAGATTAATTTCAACTTCAGAGTTTTGCGTATCCGGATCCTCGCGTATCACGCTGTATGAAAGTTCCGCTTTGAGCGCGTTTTTATTTTCTCGGGCGTCATTATATACCCGCACTTTATTCTTGCTCTCGTCCTTCTCTATATAATGTATGAGCGTCGCTTCTTTCTCCGCGAGCATACCATGTACCTGTGCAAGATATGTTTTTTTGAACGTGTGATTTCGTATTTGTTCAGATAGACGCGCCGCCGCCTTTGAAGTTTTTGCAAAAACCATCACGCCGCTCACGGGACGATCGAGCCGATGCACCAGCCCCAAAAACACGTTGCCGGGTTTTGCATCTCGCTCCTTGATATATGATTTGAGTAATGTGAGCAAATCGGGATCGTGAGAATCATCGGCCTGCACTGGGATATTCGCCGGCTTCACCACCACCAGCAAGTGATTATCTTCGAAGAGAATTGCGCAAGGCGCTTTTGAGGGCATAGAGAATTTTACAGGGTTCTTTCGCACCGTCGCGAGTTATATTTTTTTTCATCATACTATGCCTCTATAAAACGCACTTCGCCTATGCTCGTGCGTACCTCGCAAAAACTCCACACGGAAGGACGAGTTTGCTGTCGGAAATCGGTAGGCCGACTTCGCCGAATTGTATATTATAAGGCTCGGCCTCGCGCAGTCGCTCCTGATTTCGGAGCTCCTTCTCTCCGGCCTGCGCGCTCGCACCGTGTGCTCGCCCGTTATACAATCTGCTGTTTACCGTAAGTTCCATAATATTTTTCAAAACCATTGGGGAAAAACCCGTCGTGTAAGAATTAATCAGAAAAAACACTGGGGTTTTGGAAAGAAGTTTTGCGCATTTTTCTATCAACATATAGAGGTCTTCTTCCGCCTTCCATGTCTCACCTTTGGGACCTTTGCCGTATGAAGGAGGATCCATGAGAATCGCATCATACGTTTTGCCGCGTTTGATTTCTCGCTCCACAAATTTCACCACGTCGTCGACAATCCATCTCACTGGCGCATCCTTCAATCCGTTCAACTCCATATTTTCACTGGCGTGATACACCATACCTTTTGATGCATCCACATGGCATACGGACGCGCCCTCCTTTGCACATGCCACAGTCGCCCCTCCCGTATATCCGAATAAATTAAGCACACTGACCGGACGTTTCGCGGCTTTTATTTTTGCACGCATCCAATCCCAATTCTCGCCTTGTTCCGGAAAAAGTCCAGTGTGTTTAAACGACATTGCCTTTATGTAAAATTTCAGATCGCCATATTCTATTATCCATTTCACCTCACATATGCTTTTTTTACTCGCATGTCCGCTCACTATTTCCTTTTTAAACTCCCAGCTCCCCCCGCCTTTTTCACTTCTGTGATACACCGCATCGACCTTCTCCCAAAAAGCCGAGTTTTTTTGCGCAGGCCAAATCACTTGAGGATCGGGCCGCCTTAGGATCACCTCTCCCCAACGCTCCAACTTCTCTCCATCTCCCGCGTCCAGCAGTTCATAGTCCACCCACTTGTCACTGATCACATATTGCATGCGTAAAATATAGGTGATGATATGGCCTTCGACAATAGACAAACGCACGCCAGTGCGTTCTCATCTTCTTATCAACCTATCCAGGCGCCTGCCACCCTTTAGTCAGTGCGTTTC
>CAYHQD010000034.1:0-10687 GCA_964358905.1 uncultured Candidatus Peribacteria bacterium | reverse complement strand
TATCCTTACGAGGAAAATCGTATTGGTATTTTGAAGGATATTGCTATCGGCATTAAAAGAAAAGAAGGCGAGGGGCTCTGGCTGATTCCAAGCAGATGGCAGGCGATTCGTCTCGCACTCGCGTATGCGAAAAAAGGTGATACGGTCTTAATCGCGGGCAAAGGATGTGAAGAGGTCCAAGCCATTGGCGGCGCATTGATCCCATGGGACGATAGACGTACCGTCCAAGAGTTGCTGACGCGTACGGTGGATCTCACCCTAGGCGCTACACATATAAAAGGTAATAAATGTTTGGAACAATGAGCGAAAGCGAATTGCGTATAATAAAAGGTGCTGTGTGCGTGCTCGACAAGCCATTTGGGTGGACTTCATTTGACTGCGTGAATAAGATCGCGTGGACGATAAAACAAGAACTTCGTTTGAAAAAAAAGCCGAAGGTCGGCCATGCTGGGACGCTCGATCCGTACGCCACCGGCGTATTGGTCATCGGTATCGGCAAGGCGACGAAGTCGCTTCATGAGATCGAACAGACCGACAAAGATTATTTTTTTGAAATCGGATTCGGCATTTCCAGCAAGACGTTTGATCTCGATGGAGAAGTAATTGTCGATGATGTGGTAAAGGCGAGAAAAATATTGGCTGTGTTTTGTGAGAAAGAAAAGAATGGCGCCGTGGAGGCATTCGCTCACACGTTGCTTGATAAATTTCGCGGAGAAATTTCGCAGGTGCCCCCGCAATTTTCCGCTATCAAGATTAAAGGGAAAAAGGCCTATGAATATGCGCGTGAGGGAAAAGAAGTAAAACTTGAACCGCGCAACGTGAAGATCTCGCGACTTGATCTTGTGGAGGCGGGGACGCGTTCGTGTGTCATTAATGAAGTGGCGGTCGAAATTCCTTTTCTCAAATTGTTTGCCACTGTTTCGAAGGGTACTTATATCCGCAGTCTCGCCCGGGATATCGGAGAGGTACTTTCAGTGCCGGCCTGTCTGCTTTCTCTCAAACGCCTCCGTGTCGGAGAATTCAACCTTGATCATGCCCTGCGCCTGACAAAAGAAACAACTTACGCCCAGATCAATGCGGCGATGAATGCATGACTTGATCACCGAAGGCGGTATGTATAAAATGTGCGCATGGAATACCTCAATGCATTTCTTATCGCGGCGCTGGCGACCCTCATCGCAATGCCACTTGTGCTGAAGTTTTTTCCCAAACTTCGACTTATGGATAAGCCGGGAAAATACGGTCTTACTCGCGTGCCCATTCCTTACTCTGTTGGTATCGTGACGTTTCTGATATTTGTCGGCGTAGTGCTCATGTTTGTGCCCACGTCCACATATCTGGTGGGGTTTCTTTTCGCGGCGACTTTGATCGTACTTGTATCGTGCATAGATGATTTTTATCCTCTTCCCCCAGCGCTACGCCTTGGTGTGCAAATTCTCGCTGGCGTTATCATGGTGATGTCCGATGTCGGCATACACAGTATTTCCAATCCATTCGGTGAGCCCTTTTCGCTCGATACCTACAGGACGGTTATCGGCGGGTTTGAGATCGTCTGGCTTGCGGATATGTTTACCATCCTTTGGATCGTCATTCTGATTAATAGCGTGAATTGGCTGGATGGCGTGAGCGGGATGGCATCGGGGGTGGGGCTGATCGCGGCGGTGGCGATATTTATTCTCAGTACGCGGCCCGGTTTTCACGTGCTAGATCAATATCCCGTTTCGATTATGAGTGCTGTGATGGTCGGAATTTTGGTCGTGTTTGTCTGCTTTGATTTTCATCCTCCGAAATTGCTCATGGGGGATAGCGGTTCAATGTTTATCGGTTTTACGCTCGCCGTGCTCTCGATTTTTTCCGGGGGCAAAGTTGCTACTGCATTTCTGATCCTCGGTTTCCCTCTGCTGGATTTTTTCTGGGTTATTTTACAACGCATTGCCGCGGGTAAATCGCCTTTCCAGGGAAAAGATAAACTTCATCTTCACGACAAATTAATGCAGAGTGGATGGGGGATCCGGCAGGTGATTTTTTCCGTTTATTTTCTCTCGATTTTATTTGGATTCAGTGCACTTTTTCTGGGTACTAAGGGGAAATTTTTTGCGTTTCTTTTACTCTTTGTGTGTATGGTGATGATAATTCTGTTTTCGTTACACAACCCACGCAAATCCAATAAGTAAGCCGCAAATGATTAGGAAAAATAAGGTCATCTTCCATGCGAATTCTCTCGTGGCAACCGTCCAGAGTACGATGCATTTTGACACAATGCTCATGACCACACCGAGCATGAGTACGCGCGTTGCGTCCAAATAACTGACGCTTTCTCCGGCCACTTCCGATATGGCAATCGCCGTGGCATCCAGTGAGATCAGGCTTGAAAATGCTCCAGTGACATAAAGTCCCGCACCTCCTATATATTCATTGAGAATTTTCGTAACAAGCAAGATGCCGGTCAAAATTCCTCCGAGTATCAGTGCCTGGCTCAATGTAAACGGACTCTTCAAATTGACCTGATATTCTTTTTTAAGTTTTTGTTTTCCGCTCTGGTGGCGATGAAGGAGCGTGTATCCGAGAATGAATATAATACCGAGCGAAAGAGGTATTATGACGTACCGAAACAGCTCTTTATTCAGTAGAAAAATTTCAAATCCTGTGATCATAAATGAGGATGCCTGTGCCAGAAGTGAGCCCATGACGAGTGCGGGGATGGGGACGGAGCGTTCTTTACTGCGCTGTGCCATGCTCAAATTGACGGCGGTGGATGATACTATTCCTCCAACGAAGCCCGTAAGGGCAGTACCTTTTCGTGCCCCAAGTACTTTACTCAGGATATATCCGAGGAAGGTGACTCCGGAGATCAGCACAATCAAAAACCAAATTTTATGCGGATTGAGTACGCCCCATGGGTCGAAGGTCTTGTCGGGAAGCAAGGGAAGCACGATAAATGCGATAATGCCGAATTTGACGCTTGCATAAATCTCTTCGTTTTCGAGGCCTTTTGCGAAGCCGTGAAGCCAGCGGCGTAGTGAAAGTACCGTGATTACGGCTATGGTGGTTACCAGTGCCAAGTAGGTTAGTCCCAGTGCGCTAAGCAGTCCCGTGGTGAAGGAGATCAATGCCGTGATTTCTCCCGTCATGCCGATTTTGTCTTTGCGATGAGTTCTATCCGCGAAGTAAGCGATGGCGATGAGAAACAGTACTCCCATGAATGCCGCAATGGTGAAAAACGGACTCAATGGTTCGGCCAGGAGTCCCGAAAGAGCGCCAAGCAGACCGATAAACGAGTAGGTACGTACGCCTCCGAAGTCGTTTACTCCCGTTCTCTGAATGACGATTTCTCGCTCCAGCCCTATCACCGCTCCAAATCCGAGTGCGAGCAGTATCGATATGATGCGCGGGTCTATATTGGCAAACAATTCAGCCATGTATTTTGACAAATATCTAATGATTCTACAGGAAAACACTGTTTTTTGCTATAGTTTTTTGGGAAAATTTACGGTACATTTCTGTTTCCTAGAGGATACTTTAATACATCTCTTGTATATGGATTCACTTTTTGATGACATCAAGGGTCGCATTGATATCGTGCAGTTTGTGTCGCAGTATGTGCAGTTGAAAAAAGCGGGACGTAACTTCAGGGGACTCTGTCCTTTTCACAACGAAAAAACACCGAGTTTTATGGTCAGCGCGGAAAAACAGATCGCCTACTGTTTTGGCTGTCACAAGGGCGGGGACGTATTTAAATTTGTCGAAGAAGTTGAGCATATGGAGGCAGGTGAAGCTTTGACGTATCTTGCAGATAAGGCGGGGGTGGATACAAAAAAGTATGGGAAGGGAAGACTCGGGGTTACTGGTGAGGGTGCGAAAGCCGCTTCGCTACGCTCCGCGTCTCTGCATGAGATCTGTGAAGAATCCGCACGATTTTACGAGAAATATCTTTGGGAGAGCGAAGAGGGTAAGAAAGTGCTGGAGTATGTGCGAAAGCGAGGGCTTACGGATGAAACTATAAAGAAATTTCAATTGGGACTTGCACCGGATTCGTATGAAGCTCTGTATCACCATTTGATCGGCAAAAATTTCTCAAAAGACGATATTGTCGAATCAGGCCAAGTGTCTTCACGTGCCACCGATGCATCGGCGGTGTTTGATCGGTTCAGGCTCAGGCTTATGTTTCCGATTTTTGATGCGCATGGTAAAGCCGTGGGTTTCGGAGGCCGTATGCTCCGCAAGGGGGATGATCCGAAATATCTCAATTCTCCGGATACACCGGTCTATAATAAATCCAAGATTTTGTACGGCTGGCATTTCGCGAAGGAACATGTGCGTCAAGAAGATAAAGTGATTTTTGTAGAAGGATATTTCGATGTCATTGCACCGCATCAGGCGGGATTCTCCTGCACAGTAGCCACTTCCGGGACGGCGATTACGGAGGAGCAGTTGCGATTCGTGAAACGCTTTACCAAGAATGTATATCTTGTATTTGATTCGGATACTGCGGGCAAGGCGGCTACTCTCCGTGCGGCTGAATTGGCGGTGAAGGGTGGGCTGAAACCCATGGTGGTGAAATTGGAAGGATTCAAGGATCCGGATGAAGCGTGCAAACGCGCGTCAGCGAATGATCCCTGTCCTTTTGCCGGGTTTTTAGATAAAGCACAATATTATCTTGATCATTATTTTGCGGAAATGAAAGAGGCGGTAGATGAAAAAATACAAATCCATGGTACGCTTCGCGTGCTTGATAAACTTGCTATTGCCGAGCGCTTTTTTGAGATTCTCATGTGGTCGTCCGAGCAGATTGAAATCAGTCATTATCTTGGAAATTTGAGTGCAACTTTACGTGTCAATGAAGCGGAATTGCGTGAAAAATTCACTCGTTTTGTCCATGAGCATACTCGTCATACAGGTAGGGGGGTGAGAACTGTTAAACAGGGGAAGGAGGACTCTGCTCCACTTCGTTCCGCAGTAGACTACTTTTTTGGCTTTATGCTGGCTTATCCTGAGACTTTATCCTACGTGCCCGACTATCTTTCCATAGACGATCTTCAGCTTCCCGCAAAAGACGTTTACAAAGCAATGCTTGCTCACTATAATGGCAGCGCTCTTGATGCCGATGCCTGTTTCAAAGATCTGGATTCCCCTACATCAGAAATGCTTAAAATCGCTTCCTTGTGGGTTGAAAAGGAGTTTGGAGATGAGATTAACGGTGAGGTACTGAAGAAAGAAGTGCAAAAACTTGCGGAGCGTGTCAAATCCAAAATGATGAAGCTGCGAAGTCAGGAACTCACATTCCAGATAAAGGAAGCGGAATCACAAGGAAAGGCAGGGGAAGGAGAAGAACTCCTCCATCAGAAGCAATCTATTCATCTCACGCGCTAATGGCAAAAAAACAGAGGAAATTTATAACACTACCCTCTGAGGAACGTCTCGAGCAGTTTCCGCAGTCCGTCAGAGATCTTGTTAAGAAAGGGCAGGAAAACGGTTTCATCACTCAGCAGGAGTTGATGAAGGCTATTCCGAATATGGAGGACAATATTGACCTGATTGATGACTTGTACTCACTGTTTTTGGAGGTGGGTATTGAGATTATTGATGTGCAGGATCAGTTGATTTGGGGAAGAGCGGAGAAAAAAGAGCCCGAAAAAGAAAAGGGTAAGAAAAAAAAGAAAGATGTAATCGTCGAAGAAGATGAAAAAGAAGAGGAAGAAGATGAAAGTGAAGTTGAGGCCGGGTCCGAGGAACATGTGGAGCCGGGGGATGATGAGGAGGATGATGAGGAGGATGCGGAAGTGGAAGAGGGAGAGGAGGGAGAGGAGGGAGAGGAGGAAAGTGCGCCGGATGGCGCACTGGACAAAAAAAGTAAAAAACAGCAACGTGAATCACTCCAAATCACCAAGCATTCTAGGTCCGTAGATCTCCATGAAATTGCGAATGATTCGATACGTATGTACCTGTGTGAGATTGGAAAGGTTGATCTGCTAACTGCGAAGGAAGAAGCTGAATTGGCCCGTCGTATTGCGAGGGGTGACCAGACTGCCAAGAAGCAACTTGCAGAGGCGAATCTTCGTCTGGTTGTAAGTATTGCGAAGAAGTATATTGGCCGAGGGCTTTCGTTTCTCGATTTGATTCAAGAAGGTAATATCGGACTTTTCCGTGCGGTGGAGAAATTTGATCCGAATCGCGGATTTAAATTTTCGACCTATGCCACCTGGTGGATCAGACAGGCGATCACGCGTGCGATTGCCGATCAGGCGCGTACGATCCGTATTCCTGTGCATATGGTGGAAACCATCAACAAGCTCACTCATACTCAGCGCCGACTCGTACAGGAACTTGGGCGTGAACCTCTCGTGGAAGAACTCGCCGCGGAAATGGATATGGATATCAAAAAAGTGCGTCATATTCTCAAAATCTCTCAAGACATCGTGTCGCTTGAAGCTCCCGTTGGGGCCGAGGAAGATAGTAAGCTTGGCGATTTTATTGAAGATGATGAGGCTCTATCTCCCGCTGAGTCTACGAACCGTCAGCTCATAAAAGAAAATATTCACGAGATGTTGCAGTATCTTTCTCCACGTGAGAAAAAGATCATCGAGATGCGTTTTGGTTTGCTCGATGGAATAGGACATACGCTTGAGGAAGTCGGTCAGGAATTTGGTGTGACGCGCGAGCGTATTCGTCAGATCGAGGCGAAGGTACTTCAGAAACTCAAGGAGCATCCGACCAGCGTGAAAATACGCCCGACCTAATTTATTTATTTTTATTTTTTTATAATTTTATTTTTACCATGGATCCAAAAGATATAGCTCAAAATGCCACCGTTCCGGTAACAGATGATGACAAGGTGACGTTTGTTACAAAAGACGGCTTGAAAAAACTCAAAGAGGAACTTGATTACTTGAAAACGGTTCGACGTAAGGAAGTGAGCGGACGTTTGAAGGAGGCGATCTCATTTGGAGATCTTTCCGAGAACTCCGAGTACGAAGAAGCGAAAAATGAGCAGGCATTTGTTGAGGGACGTATTATCGAACTTGAGGATAAGGTAAAGCATGCGAAGGTGATCGTAGACAAGCATTCTGCGAAATTGGTCACACTTGGTACGCAGGTAAAAATCAAAAATCTCGAGGATGATGAGATTGAAGAATTTACTATTGTGGGTACGACGGAGAGCGATCCTCTCAATCATATGATTTCAAATGAATCACCAATCGGTGCCGCACTTATCGATCGTTCAGCAGGCGAGGTTATAAAAGTAAAGGTGCCTGCGGGGATGTGTGAATTTAAGATCGTGTCTATTAAGTAGCACGCGAGCGGCAGTTTACCTCTTCTTTTTGGGCAGATATTTGCCTATGGTCTCCCAGTGTTCATCATGCTGTGGTTTTTCGTGAGATGCATTGTACAGTTGCCAGAGTATGATGAGGCTGAGGAAGAAGAGTAGGTATGTCCAGAGGCGCATGCTAAGTAAGGGAAGTTCGGTTTGTCGTATGAGTACGGCGATGATTCCCAGTACGGCGATTCTGTTCAGTGATTTCAGAGGTTTACGCACGCAGTGCATGCGTATATAGATGCGTATCGTCAAAAGTGTGAGGAAATATATTCCCCAAAAAATGCTTATATAGGAAGCTGAGGGTGAGAGGTCGAAATAGTATGAAAATGTTAAGAGTTGTGAGAGGTTCATGCAGATTTGTGGATAAGTTTATAAAGATAATATGCGGATGCGGCCGCTACCGCGGAGGCGATAAAGAGGCCGATGCGAATACCAAAAATTTCAAGGCTCGGATCTCCGCGGAACAAATTTTCAATAAAAATTGCCAGACTGCTTAGGCAGATGACAAGACTTGCTTTTGCTCCGTCATACTCCGCGTACTCTTTGTAGCGTATATTCCACCGGCGTACTATAAAAATAACCAGACAAAAAAGAAGTGCGCTGTAAAGTTGGACAGGATGTACTGGAGTGACGATGGCTACATCCATATTGATGAAGCTGACACCGAATGGAAGATCTGTTTTTGAACCGTATCCAGCCCCGTCAAAAAATCTTCCGATTGCCACGATAGGCATTGCATATAAAAAAGGTTCACAGAGGTAATCCATCCATTTCTTAAATGGTTCTTTCACTTGTTTTGTTTTGTATCTCAGCGCCAAAAGCGTCACGATCATTCCTCCCCAAAATGAAAATCCTTTGTCCCAAATCGCAAATATATGAAGGAAGCTTCCGAGATCCTGTATATAATCTCCTATATTTCCGATGACAGACGTGAGTCGCGCTCCCACTATAAAGCTTATCAGTAAAAACGTGCTTTCTTCATACACAAATTTAAAATCACCACGATGTTTTTGGATATTTTTTATGAAAAATTTTAGAAACACATAAGTACCCAATATGATAAAAATCCAAAGAGTTGAAAGGGTGAGAGGACCAAATGTGAAAAGCGTTGGATACATTAAAAATTTATATTAATGAGGATTATGCAGATGAAAAAAAGCGGGTATGCGATTGAATTGAAAATTGCACTGTGTGCAATAGGAACGAAAAAACGTTTTGTTTGGACTATGATATGCAAAAGAAATACACTGATGATGAAATATGAAAGCACCGGCGATGCATAGATGTTTGTACCTGCGGGATTTATCTGTTCCGAAAGGATATGTGTCTTAAATGTAAGGTAGTAACTGATGAAATAATAAAGCAAATATGCGCATAACAGCCATCCTGTCAGCATAGCAAGATCCGCATCAACTTCACCGCTCACTTGTGCGGTTTTTCTCTCCTGCTTTTTTGTATGTCGTAACATGGCAAGTTGTGTGCCCACCGCTTTTCGCTCTTCCCAAAGTAGGCGACATTTCTGTGCGACCTCGGGCTTTATCGTGCGGTCACTTTTGAACCAGATGCGTACATAGTCAAACCACTCTTTTCCCAGGGCGGTCCTTTTTTCTTCAAGATCCGCGACGTGTGGATCTAATATTCCCTTTTTGAAGAGTGAAAACTTATGTGTACGAATCATATTGTCTTGTTCGATCACACTGTGAGCCGGATTTGTATCTATGCGGTGTACTTCCATCAATAATTTCTGAGTTTCCAATTTGATGCGTTCTCTTTCTTGCACGAACTTATCCTGATTCAGATATATTTCTTTATTCTGAATTGTTTCCAAAAGTTCTTCGCAGGTTTGTTTGATGAAATTGAGATTGTTGGAATTTTTGAGTCGTAATAACTTGTCTCTAATTTGTCCCATGTGGGTACGTTCTTCCGGTTTTATATTATCGCCGAATTTCTCTAAAACTTGATCTACCTTCTTCAAAACAAATTCAAGCTCCGTAAGCAGAACTCCTTTGTTCTTTTTTTCCTCTGGTGTCAGTACATCGGGCGCCTCGGTGTTTGATTTTTCGATTTCGTATTCTGTTTTGAGTTGTGCGATCAATGTCTTTGAGCGCTCTTTTTCTTCTTCCGAGGCGCTTATCGGGTAGAGCGCGAGTATTTGGAATCCGTACTCTTCGGTAAGTCTGCCGAATGCTTTTTTATAGTCGATTTCGGGGATGGTACCTATGATTTTTTTCCCATTGCGATCGAGCGCTTCAAACTTGAGTTTCTTCTCGTCGCTGTTTTTTTTCTCCGGCGCGGTGCTTATGCCAAGAAGCGAGAGCCCCAAATTGTTCAGCTCCAAACGTGCGGCATCTTCATTCGCCGCGTTTATAAAACCGGTTAATTTTTTATTCTCGTTGTTAAGTGCGGAATATTCAAATTGCATACGTGAATTTACGCTCTTTTGCGTTTTATGGTTGCATGTTTTTTTGCCGCTTGGATGAGTCCCGTGAAGAACGGATGCGGTTTGTCTGGTCGTGAAAGAAACTCGGGATGAAATTGACTGCCGATCATGTAGGGATGATGTTTCAATTCGGCGATTTCCACAAGGGATGCTTCTTCATACACTCCCCCGATCTGCCAATCGGAATCTTCGAGACGTTTGAGAAAGTCATTGTTTATTTCATAACGATGACGGTGTCGTTCGGAAATTTCGGTCTTTTTATAAAGTGATCGCGCGAGCGTATCCGGAAGAAGTTTGCATGGGTATGCGCCGAGTCGTAGCGTACCTCCCATCCTCACTCCTCTGGATTGCTGAGGGAGGAAGTGGATGATGTATTTTGACGGATCGAGTTGATTTTCTTCATCAAATTCTTCCGAAGTGATCTGTGGATCGTTCAGAAAATGGCGCGCATATTCTATGGTCATTATTTGCATGCCGAGACAAAGTCCCAAGTATGGCACTCTATTTTCTCTCGCGTATTTTGCCGCAAGGATTTTTCCTTCCACGCCGCGTGTGCCGAATCCTCCGGGTACCAAGATGCCGTCACATCGGCTGAGTCTGGCCCACGTTGATTTTTTCTTTTTTTCAAGTTCTTCCGAAGAAACCCATTCGAGCGAGAGGTCGCGATCTTCATGGTAGGCGGCGATTTTCAGCGATTCGATCACTGAGAGATATGCATCATCGAGTCCGGTATATTTGCCCACGAGTGCAATTTTGATCGAAGGTTTTTTCTTCTCAATGCGTCTGACGAAATCTTTCCAAGTGTTCATGCGCGGCGATACTTTGCCGAGATTCAGTTTCTCCGCGACGAGTTGTGCGACTTTGTATTTCTGGAATTCAAGCGGAACTTTGTAGATGGAGTCAAGGGTGCGCGCGGGGATGACCGCTTTGGT
>CAYHQD010000033.1:0-10691 GCA_964358905.1 uncultured Candidatus Peribacteria bacterium | reverse complement strand
CACCAACAAGACGACCCGTATCCACGTAGGCCTTATACCACGAGGTTCCAGGCACATCACTGAACGGACGATACGAGAGCGGTTCCACAGGCACCTGCATGGCCATAAGCGTCATTTTCGCAAGTTCCGTACGTTTTAGCGGGATACCCGGATAGAAAAGCGCCCTATTTTCCACAATTCCCTCATCCACAGCCCATTCCAGCGCCGTCTTATAATACGCGTTGGAAGGCACATCCGAAAAGGCCGATACCTGAGGTATCCAGAGCATCAATGTTGCAAGTGCGATCATCGATGTGCGCACGAAATTCTTTAGAGGTTGGTACATATTGTTGAACATATAGGTATAGGTAAGATATATAATAATGTAATATTGTGGCTTAGTCAAGTGTCATTGACAACTATTCATTTCGTCGTCCGCAACTAAAAACGCACGAATTGAAAAAAGGTTACAGAGAAAACAGATTAATGCTTTCCCACCTCAAAGTGCTCACGGGTAAGTGCCTAAAAATTACTCTTGCATATTTTTTCGAGTGGTTCTAATATACCCATAGGGGGTATAGGTATACATACATTTTTAATATATAATCTTTTACATCTATTTTACAACCATACAGAATGAAAGCGCTTGCCCGGCTTAAACGCGCGCGCGGACAATTAGACGGACTCATCAAAATGCTGGAAGACGACAAGTACTGCGGGGATATCATTACCCAATTACTTGCATTGCGGGGCGCCTTGAATGGGATAGCGCCACTGGTAGTTGAGAGTCACCTGATCACCTGCGGTGAAAAATCCCTCACTTCAAAAGACGAGTCAAAAAAAAGAAAATTCATAAAAGATATTGTAAACGTCTGCGATCTTTCGAGTCGCTGAATCCTCCAATCACAACATTCATAACCCTTATTATATGAACATTCGTATCGTATCCAGAAATGTATTCCTTCTTTCCGTCCTCGCGGTATCACTTTTTCTCGCCGGATGCCAAAAAGGGACTCAAGCCGCCGCTCCGGCACCGACCGACCAACACGGTCATGAAGAACAAAATGTCGGTGACACTGAGCCGCTTGAGATTTCCGGTACAGTCGAGGCCATTACCACACCATTTTTCGACTGGGGTAATATAAATATTCAAGGTGGTAATGTCGTGAAAGATTTCACGCTAAAAAACCCCAGCGCCGAAGATCTTGTTCTGAAAGGAGCGCTCACATCCTGTATGTGTACCTCTGCGACCTACCTTCTGTCAGATGGTAGCACATCACCTAAGTACGGCATGCATGACAACCCTACTGGCTGGACATACACAGTTAAACCCGAAGAGGAATTTACGGTACGTGTTGATTTCAATCCACTTGCACACGGCCCCGATGCCACCGGTCCCATCACACGCATGATATATGTTATCTCAACGGCAAAACCCGATGGGAAATTTATCAAGCTGAATCCGAAAATGCCAATTGGTTCGCTCGCCGAAATCAAACTCGTCGGCAACGTGCTTTCGGAAAAAGATTATAACAACCTAACTAAGTAATCACATTCTTTATGAAAAAAACAGTCTCAAAAAATAGGTCGCTTGGCGTGCTATGGAAAGAATATCAACTCACATTTCTCACCGTCCTCACTCTGTTGAACTTCATCATCGTACTCATCACGCAGTCATATATTATGTATTACGGACGCGTGATCTCGCATAACATGGAAGGGATGACAACAATGGCTCAGTCCGGTAAAACTGATGACCAAATCTTCTCACGTATGAAAATGGTGGTCACCCCAACCGAAATACCTTTCTATGCTAAAGATAAAAATCTGAAAATCGGAACTGAAGCCGAGATCAATGCATTCATCGGTTATTTTGCGAATCTTGCGCCGTATCAAGGGAAGAATCCGCTCGTACTCAATGACGAGGAATTAAAACGTTATGTGGCGATAGGAACGCAACCGATGATAACCTGTGAGTTTTGTTGCGGCGTCACCACACTTGTCACAAAAGAAGGAAAACCAACTTGCTCATGCGCTCATTCTCAAGCAATGCGTGGCGCGCTCGCTTACATGATACGTAATTTTCCAAAGATGTCGGATACGGAAATGTCTTACGAAATTGCACGACAGAAAGGACTTTATTTCCCTAAACAAATGATGACCCGCATGGTACAACTTCTCACGAAGGATGATGAGAAAGCGTTTACTCCGGATATCAAAGCTCTGCTATCAAAACTTTCTTCCGGAGAATTGAAGAAACTTTCAGCAGAGGTGAAGAAAGCCGATTTCTCCAAGGGGCCAGGGGCGGACATGGTCGGAGGATGTTAATAATTATTAAAATTATAATTTCATGAGACGTTTACTTTTATTTGTATCGCTTGCACTTGCATTTGCATGGTGGATAACACCGAATGCATTGGCAATTAAAGAAATAGATCCGCTCATTATTGCAAAACCTTCGACGATTGATTTTGGTAATATCGAACAAAACGGCCGGGAAGTGTCGGCGGATGTTATCATCACAAACATTTCCAAGACCACAGTTGAACTGAATAGATTATCCACAAGTTGCGGATGCACTACCGCCATCATGGACTTGAGTCCTTTGCAACCTGGAGAGGCGCGAATCATGAAAGTTACTTTCGATCCCACAGTCCATCCTGAAGAAACAGGGGAATTGCAACGCGCCGTATTTCTTCAAACTTCCGATCCGAATTACCCGGAAACGACGATTGATGTCACCGGTATGATTTTACCAAAGCCGGCTTCAAAAGAGGTAGTTGTGTTTTTCAATGAAGCTTGTTCGGATTGCGGGGAGTTGGTGAAGGAAACTTATCCAGGTCTGTTCGCAAAGTATGGCTATACACTCACATTGCGCGATTACATCAATGAAAAAGAGAACAGAAAAACTCTCAACGAATACAATCAAAAATTGAATGTGCCGTTTGAACTGCAAAGTCATATCGAAGCGTTTGTTGGGGATAATTTGCTCATCGGAGGACATGTGCCGCTCCCGATCATCTCTTATCTCCTTGAACATCCCGAACAATACAAAAAATTACTCGTATATCAGGATCTCATGCACGGGGATGCCACCGAGTACAAAGTGTGGAATTTTCAAGATGAGGTACTCACGTACACGATTGATGAGCCTATCACCACCTATTTGGATACGCTGAAAGCTAATGACGGCACGGTTCCGACAAAGAGTAAGTTTTCAAACATACGCGGATTCGGACCGCTTTTCGCACTCATCACCGGATCGGCGTTTCTTGATGGACTGAATCCTTGCGCATTCGCAGTACTGCTTTTCTTCATCGCATTCCTATTTTCAATTAAACGTTCACGCGGCAGTATTCTGAAAACGGGACTCATTTATATACTTGGCATTTATATAGCTTATTTTCTCATCGGTATTGGTCTCGCGCAAGCTATCATCATCAGCGGCTCGCCGCATCTCATGGCATATATAGGTTCGTATCTTGTCATCGGGCTCGGTGTACTTCAACTGCTTGGCGTGATATTCCCGCGCTTTCCGATAAAACTTCGCATTCCAATTTCCACAAAAGCCGTGGTGGAAAAATGGGTTTTTAAAGCTACCATACCTGCGGCGTTTATCGCCGGGTTTGTGGTTGGACTATGTACGTTTCCTTGCTCAGGAGGTATTTATGTCGCCATTATCGGCATGCTAAGCGCATCGCAAACGTATGCATCCGGATTCCTCTGGATGATATGGTACAATCTTATATTCGTGAGCCCGCTCTTCATAATGCTTGCATTCGCAGGAAATCCTCGCACCACCTCATACTTGCAACAACTGGAAAGAAAAGAATCCATGTATGCAAAAATTATTATAGGCGTAACGATGATTCTCGTCGGCCTCATCATTCTTAAGTTCTTTATCTGATTTGTTATGAATACTTCTCCACTAACATTTTTGCCGCTCATAGTCATTCCGATTTTGTATTTTTGCCTAGCGCTGATAAAACCATATCTTCAATCCCGCTTACCGTTTCGCGTATGTGCAATTTGCGTCGCCGTTGGTACGACGTGGTTGCTTATGCTCCTACTTTGGCTGTGGGGATTCGCCATTGATGTTACCATGATCGCCCTCCTCATGGGCATGAGCATCATCGGTATCATGTATTTTTTCGAGCGTGTGTTTTCGGAAAAGAAGTGGCGACATTTTTGGTTTGTGCGAATCATATTGGTTCTTGGGGGTATATATATGGTATATGCCACGCTCTCTGCTGAATGGGGTATATTACTCTTCATTTCACTTCTCACTTTTTTTCTCATTCTTATACCTACGCTCTTCTTTCAAGGCATAACTCATGAAGAGGTGGTAAAAGAGAATAAAACCTTTACCTCTTCCGTAATTAAAAAACTGGATAACTGCTGTTAACTATGCATCAGACCTATCACGTCACCGGCATGTCTTGCTCCTCATGCGTAGCAAAGATAGAAAAAAGCGTTCGCAACATTCCAGGCGTTACGCTTGCAAATCTCAATTTCGCTACCGGCACACTGCGTGTGGAGACCAATCATGACATACCGTTTGAGACCATTGTAAAAGCGGTACAGGCCGTAGGCCCATATGGCATTTTCAAGGGAACTTCAAGTGTGGAAACGGCCTCATCGTTGCAAAAAACGGAATTCGAAGTGCTCGGTATGGGATCGGATCATTGCGCCGGTGTGGTGAAAAAAGGATTGCTTGATACTAAAGGAGTGAAGGAAGCGGAAACAAATTTTGCGAATAAGCGCGCGGTCGTTACCTACGACCGCGCGCTCACTTCTTCCGAAGCGTTAAAAAAAGTCATTGATGCGCTCGGATATGAAGCGATTATGCAAACTACGGAAGGATTCACGAGCGAAGATTCGCATAAGGCGGCGATGGTTGCTCATTTGCGTAAATTAAAAAATCGTATGGTTTTCGCTATTTTATGCGCCATACCTACAGTCCTCCTTGCCATGAGTGAATTTTTGCCGCAAGTGGAAATGCACCACCGCTTAGCTGGACAAGAGGCGTATTTATTCACAGAGTGGAATTTTCTCTTTCAATTCCTATTTGCCACGCCGGTGATTTTCTGGAGTGGAGCACCCTTTTTCCGCGGCGCGTGGGCGGCCCTCAAACATAAAACCACTGACATGAATACACTCATCGCCGTCGGTACCGGCAGTGCGTGGGTTGTATCGGCGGTCGCAACATTTTATCCGCGCTTTTTCTTCGCATCGGGTATGGAACCCCGCACTTATTACGAAGTCGGCGCAATCATCATCGCACTGATTCTGGTAGGACGTTACTTGGAGGAAAAAGCAAAGGCAGGCACATCGGAAGCACTCAAAAAACTGATCGGCCTCCAAGCGAAAGAAGCTACGGTGGTACGCAACGGCAAAGAAATTCGCGTTGCCATAAGTGAAGTACGAGTCGGAGAATTGATACTTGTGAAACCCGGTGAAAAAATTCCAGTAGACGGGATTATCGTGGAAGGACATTCCACTCTTGATGAATCAATGTTGACCGGTGAAAGCATGCCAGTCACAAAGAAAAAAGGCGAGAACGTATTTGGCGCAACGATAAATAAAACCGGTGCATTCACCTTCAAAGCCACCAAGGTCGGCAAAGACACCATCCTCGCCCACATCATCATCATGGTGGAAGAAGCTCAAGGGTCAAAAGCGCCCATACAAAAACTTGCCGATTACATTTCTTCACTCTTCGTACCCGCAGTTGTAATTCTCGCGTTCATCACATTCTTTGTCTGGTTTTTCTTCGGACCATCTCCGTCATTCAGCTTGGCACTCATTAATTTCATTTCCGTACTTATCATCGCCTGTCCTTGCGCACTTGGACTGGCAACTCCAACCGCTATTATGGTCGGCACAGGGAAAGGCGCGGAGAACGGCATTCTCATAAAAAATGCTGAGAGCCTTGAGGTTCTTCACAAAGTGAATGCCATTGTGTTTGATAAAACCGGAACGCTCACCGAAGGAAAACCGAAAGTGACCGGCGTATATCCGGTAAAAAATGTCACGGAAAAAGAACTCCTCACAGTAGCGTATGCTCTAGAAAAAAAATCAGAACACCCTCTCGCGCTCGCCGTGATGGAATATATGTCACAGAAAAAAGGTGAGGCAGAGAAAGTCAGCGATTTCAAGGCTATTGAAGGTAAAGGCGTTACCGCGCACGCAGGGAAAACTACGCTATATCTCGGTTCTCAAAGGTATATAGAAGAATTGCATATAGCCACCTCCTCCCTGCAAACGACAACTCTCAAACTCGAAACGGAAGGAAACACGGTAGCACATGTGGCAAAGGGTACCGCATATTTGGGTTGCATCGCCATTGCGGATACTCTCAAACATAATGCTCCAGCGGTAATCGCCGCTTTGCACAAAATGGGCATTGTCGTTGTTATGATCACAGGAGATAACGAAAAAACCGCACGATCTATCGCGGCTAAAGCTGGCATTGACCGCGTGCTCGCTCAAGTACTGCCGGGAGATAAAGCGAATCAAATCAAAAAATTGCAGAAGGAAGGATATACCGTCGCCATGGCTGGAGACGGTATCAATGATGCGCCTGCGCTCGCGCAGGCGCATGTCGGAATTGCCATGGCGACCGGCACAGATATCGCCATCGAATCAGCCGGCATCACACTTCTTCAAGGAGATATTGAACGCGTGCTGAGAGCCATCACACTTTCGAAAGCTACCCTTCGCGCCATCAAACAAAACTTGTTCTGGGCGTTTATTTACAACCTGCTCGGCATTCCGGTTGCGGCAGGTATTCTCTACCCGTTTTTCGGTATCCTGCTTTCTCCAATTCTTGCATCAGCGGCCATGGCGTTCTCCAGCGTGAGTGTGGTACTCAATTCACTTCGTCTCAAAAAAATTAAATTCATATAACATTATTATCTAATTTTTCTCTTATGAAAAAATTCCATCCGTCAATGTTGCTCCACCTGGTATGTCTTGTCCCCATACTTCTGCTGGTTATATTCGGCTACGTGAATGGCCGTAGCGCAAACGACAATCCTGTACCGAGCACCTCTTCAAATGACAGTGAAATTGCGATTCCTATGGAATCTTCTCTACCTTCCACACCAACCCTTGCCGATGAGAAAGATGGTGTGGCAGTTACCGTTGAACTGGAGCAAAGCGCGCCTGATAGCGCCTCTTTTATCATAGACCTCAATAATCATGCATATGATTTAAGTTCGATGGATATAGGTGGGCTTTCTCATTTGAATAACGTAGCATCTTCGTCGTATGAATTGATTGACGCGCAAGCGGGCGGTCATCATGCGAAAGTGCGCATCACATTCCCTACCGCACCTACCGGTGAACTGCATATCGGACTTAACGATGAACTTTCATTTTCTTTTACTTTATGATCACCACCCGCATACTAGCCCGCCCAGTGCCTCCTTACGGCAAGCCTCTCGCCTACGGCATCTATGGTGTCTTAGGCATTCTTGTGATTTTTTATCTGCTTCAAGCACTCGGTATGCAAAATTTTACGGCGCCTTTTTATTTCAGTCTTAGAAATTGGTATTTTATACTTCCGCTCGCTCTCGGATTCGGCACACAAATCGGACTATATCGCGCCATTGCCATAAAAATGAGAGAACAAGCGCACGTAAAAGGAGTGGTGGTGGCCTCTGGTGGAGTATCGTCCGGCGCGATGGTGGCATGTTGTATGCATAACCTCGTGCTTGTATTCCCTCTGCTCGGACTTTCCGGTGCGGCGGTATTTTTTTCCACGTATCAAAATTATATTTTCGGTGGCAGCATTCTTGTCATGCTCTACGGCGTTGCGTATTTATACAAAAAATACCGTAGCTTGCATGAGTGTTGTCGCCCAATTATTTCTTAACCCTTAATCTTATGAAAAAGGGATTTACCTCGTGCGGTCTCGTCTGCGGACTGTTCCTTAGTTTAGTGTATATCGTTTGTATTGTCGGTGGTTACGTCATACCACGCGCACCGGAGCTTCAGACACTCCACAACCAGTTCCTTGCCATTTCCTTCCCCGGCTTCGTCTGGCTTACTTTCGGTAGCTTTTTCTACGGTCTCGTTCTCAGCTTCGTATATGGATTTGGTCTTACGGCGCTCTTCTTCCTCGCACATAAAATTGCCGACGGGGCAGGTGATGAACACAGTGGTATGGACAAAGAAAAACACGGAGGTTGCTGTCATTAATTTCTAAGTTTTTATAACTCGTGCCGATCAGCTATTTGTGCTATACTGAAATGAGTTAATTATTTGCGGTATGCTTGCTTGTCACGACAAATTCAAAGTTTCGATTGTAGGCTGTGGGAATGTAGGTGCTACCATGGCCTATGCAATGTTGCTCGACGGAACCCCGACCGACCTCACTCTCGTAGATATAAATGCGAGTAAGGCTGAGGGCTTGCTACTGGATTTGGAACATTCGCTTTCGTTTACGTCGTACATGAAGCTTTCGTCTTCCGGTGATATGACAGCATGCGCTGATTCTTCGCTCATCGTGATCACCGCCGGATCGCGGACAAAAGAAGGTGAAACACGCCTCGATCTCATCGCAAAAAATCGCGCGATTTTCCAAGACATAATTCCGAAAATCGCAGTAGCCGCGCCCGGCTCCATACTCCTCATCGTGAGCAACCCGGTTGATGTACTCACATATGAAGCTCTCAAACTTTCCGGCTTCCCGAAAGGACGTGTATTCGGTTCTGGTACACTGCTCGACAGCGCGCGCCTTCAGTTTCACATTTCCGAAAAACTCAAGATCAATCCGCGTAGCATAAATGTATTTGTGATGGGAGAACACGGAGATACGTCATTTCCCGTTTTCAGCTCTGCGGACATCGCAGGCAAGTCGCTCATGTCCTTCGAAGGGTTCACACAGCGTGTGGCCGACGAATGTTACACCGCTACAAAAAACGCCGCCTATCGCATCATCCACGACCAGGGCTTCACCTGCTACGGTGTCTCCACCGCCGTACTCCAGATGATGCAGGCGATTTTCGAAGACAGCCACGAAGTATTTCCACTCTCAACACTTCTCGAAGGGTACTACGGCCATTCGGACATATGCCTTTCCGTCCCATGCGTACTCGGCCGACACGGCATAATCAAACAAATCGAAGTCCCTCTCGACGAAAAAGAACAAAAAATGCTCGCGCACTCGGTTGAGACACTACAGTCGTACTTGAAGAAGTAAACAAGAAACATATGCTTCGCATCAACGCCGAAACTGTTTCCACGCAACCTGAATTTCCGATAGCGTAAACCAGAAGTTGAGAAGGAAAAATGCCGTACTCATCACTCGCGCCGTATTTTCTGCCGCAGTGCTGAAACTGTACAGCGACCCCACGATCATACATACACCACCTACAATCGTCATAACCCGATACAATTTCGCCAGTTTCGGACTGTTGCCGAACCCGAACGCCATTGAAAGAACTGTTAAACCGATTGGAGGAAGCAACTGCCAGATATTGCCGCCAAATTGAAGGACGGTAAAAATTCCCAGCGCCAGCGCTGTTCCCACAACAAACCACGTCGCCCTCACACGCTTAAAGAAAAATGCAAGATACGCGAAGCGTGTGTCCAAAAATGGTTTCAAAGCCGTCAACGTCGCCGCAACTTCCGGCACGAAAAATCGCGGATTGTAGGCCGTAAAAGCAGTAAGTGCCATCATCAAATTGCCGATGAGAATGTGTGACGTTGCTAAGCGCAATAACCGTCTACGCGCCTTCTCATCTTTCTCGGCCCCCACTTTTCCGTACGCCCTACTTCCCTGAATGATAACGGTAATACCCACAATCCCAAAAAAGAGAGTCAGGATTTCTTTGTAATAAAATTGTAAAAAAGATGCCACTGCGAGAGAGAAGAATGTGATTCGTTGCAATCTTAGCATGCATGTCATCAAACCTCAACACTTTTTTACGGTGCGTAAAAAGAACGTACGTTTTTCTGTACGTTTTCCGTGCCAGGGCAGATATTACTACTTTCCTTTCGGAAGATTATCCAGCCAATCCAAATAGTCTTGTTCTCGCAAAAGTGATGCGGGTTCAAATAGATCGGAATCTTCCGCTGAGCCAAGAACTTCCCGAGGTAAAACTGTCGCAAGAGAAGCTACATAATCCGCATACCACGTTTCAGGATCTACGTCATCAAATGTGTAAGGCGCCTCAGCCGCCGGCACAACAGGAAGACCTTGAGCTACGGTGGTCACCTTCGCACCCTCTGCCCGTAACACACTATCATTCGGACCGCACGATACAGTCGAATTACCATCTGCATCACTATAACCTCCAACCCAACCAAGCTCCTCGGCACATGCCCAATCAGCCTGATCTTCGGGAGGCACGTCATTACAAGAAGATACTGCATTTGGATCACAGTTAACATCATTAAAATCAAGAAGCGTCTCAACAAGTTGCTGACGAGTCATCCACTGCTCTTTAGTTTCTACTGTACTGTCATCGTCGCCATCCGCACCATCACCATCTTGGTCGGGACCGTCCAGAGATCCACTATCGGGTAAATTGGGACACCCACCCATGACTGCCAAGATGGGTAAAAAGGTGGCTAGTCGAAGGACAGATTCGGCACTTCTCATAGAATTTCCCATAAATATAAAAGTTATAAAGTATATGAACATATCCGTTATAAGTCATAAATAACATTTTGTCAACATGATCTTTACGTATCGTGTTAAT
>CAYHQD010000032.1:0-11029 GCA_964358905.1 uncultured Candidatus Peribacteria bacterium | reverse complement strand
TGAGTTGTGATCGGTTACATTTTCGAAACCTTGGAGGATCTTAGAAATAACGCACGATCATCATGCGACGAAAAAAGTGGTCAGAAAAATGGCCATTATGTCTGCCCGGGCACCACCACGACTTGTCGTGTGTCGTCCATGCCCCCGATATCGGATTGTGACCATAATAGTGGTCACAAAAGTGACCATTTCTCGTGCACGTGCACAGAAAATGGCCAGAATAATGGTCATGAAAATGATCCTTTGGCTGAGTTAGGCATTTGAAAATTAGTTGAATGTAGTTTAGTATTGTGGCGATTGTTTTACTTTAATTATGAAAAAACTTTTTGCCGTTTTAAGTCTGTTGCTGGTTTTGAATACGCCACTTGCATTTGGAGAAGGGGATGGGGAAACTCCCGCTTACGCGGGAGAAGTATACGTTGAAATTATTTTTGACGGGTCTGGATCTATGGCGGCGTGGTTGTATACGCAGAAGAAAATTGACATTGCGAAAGATGCGCTCGAAACAACTCTTGGGGCGGTTGAGGATAGTGCGTTTATCGGACTGCGTGCATACGGGCTTGAGAAAGATAATTGTCAGTCGAGTGAACTCCTTGTGGATTTTGCGTTGGGGAATAAGGATGAGATTGTTGGGGCGGTGGCCGAGTTACAGCCGACTGGCGATACCCCACTTGCGTATTCGGTGAGAAAGGCTGTAGAGGATTTGAAAGATAAAAATGGTATAAAGAAAATTATTGTAATTGGAGATGGGCAGGAGACATGCGAAGGAGATATCCCGCAGGCCGGACTCGATGTGAAAAATGCGAATATTGATCTGGATGCATTGTATCTAGGCGGCAGTGATTTGGAAGCTGGGAGTTTGCAGGGACTTGCAGAGGCGAGTGGAGGAGAATTTTATAAATCGCATGTGCCGGACAGATTTATGCAGGCGCTTTCTCAGGCGCTCTCCGATATTCCGTTTGGAGATTTCGATTTTCCGAGCGTAGGAGGATCTGCTCCCGTTACGGTTACAGAGGAGGTCATAGAGGAGCAGACATTGGAAAATTTTGAAGAGAACTGTCAGTTGCCGGCAAAAATCGGCGACCAGGTGTTGTATCAAGAATATGAATTAGAGTCGGTGGAGGGTGCGGGTGCCGCCTCGACAGGCTCGGCGTTGGGGTTGGAAGTTGTGCTTGACGTATCCGGATCTATGGCGGCGAAAGTTGAGGGAAGTCCCAAGATAGATATTGCACGTGGGGCGCTGGAAACGGCGCTGGCCGAGGTGGGTGAGGGTACGGATCTTGCATTTCGTGTCTATGGGCATCGTTTCTCACGTGCGGAGCAAGCTCAGTCTTGTACCGATACCGAGTTACTGCTTCCATTCTCGGCTGATGCAGGCACTTCTGCGCAAGTTGCAAAATTGCGCACACTTGCCGCAAAACTTACGCCAAAGGGTTGGACACCTATTGGATTTTCCTTGAAAGAGGCGGCGAAAGATTTGACTGAATTTGATACAAAAGTAATTCTGCTTCTCAGTGATGGAGAAGAAACGTGCGGCGGTGACCCGGTAGGCGTGATGGAGGAATTGAAAGCGCAAGGAATCGAGATTACGGTGCATACAATAGGGTTTGATGTGGATGCCACAACTGCGAAGCAGTTGAAGGCGATTTCGGAGGCGAGTGGCGGTACGTATGTTGATGCCGGATCGATTGATGAATTGCGGGAAGGACTCTCGTATGTTGTCGAAGAAGCGACCAAAGAATCAAAAGGTTGTCCCACTCTTTTTCAGAATCCCGTTCATGGAGGAGAAAGTTTTGATACGGCGGTAGAATTGGGCGAGGGGGCGTATACCTTCGATACCTTTCTCGAAAAAGGACAAAAATATTTTTTCAAAGTGCCAGTGAAATCCGGACAGTTGGTGCGTCTTTACGGACTCGCCGCGCGTCCGCAAATCAGTGGCAATCGCAAAGATGGTTTTTTCGAAAAATACGATGGACTGAAATCCGCATTCGATATCGTGCCTTATGATAATGATCGCGTACCGGTAAAGAATAAAAACTTTCGTCCGTTGACCGTTGAAGCGGCAAAAGAATCGCGTATCGCGGTTTTGGAAGACGGATATATGTATCTCGAAATCGGGTACGATTTTTCTCCCGTGCACAAAGATAATATCTTCTCCGTTCAGATTGACGATTATTTCGATGGAGGGTCTGAGGCGGATGTGAACGAAACCCTGCCCGCGCAGTTTGGTGAAACGTCGGATATGGTCGGTGGATTGGGACTTGAGGATAAAAAAGACGTATATATCGTACCAAAAACCGCCAAGGCGGTGTCTTCACTCCAAATTATGTTTGATGAGCCCGAATACAAAGCCACGGTTGATGTGTATGACGAAAAAGGAAAGTTGGTGGATCGCCTGACCGCGCTCTCTTCGTTCGCTCTTACCACGCCATTGAAACCCGGCTACAAAGTGGTACTCGAAGATCGCAATATCACCGGCGATTTCAAATATTCCGGATATAAGTTTGATTTTTCCGGCGCTGCGGGCTCTGTTGTGGGCGGTGGAGTGGACTTCCTCGATGACACTGATGATCCTGATGGTAATGAAACGAGTACGTTTCTAGCTTTCGGTACTTCTTCCCGCTTTTGGATTTATATTGTTTCTACTGCAGGCATCTTACTTCTCGCGGGACTTGTCTGGAAATTGAGAAAGGAAAAGAGCGATGCGTCTTAACGACAAATAAACGACATTTTAAACGACAAAAGACGCGAAGTATTCGATGAGTTAAATATGTTCTAGTGGGATCTGGCTTTTACCCATTCTTCCCCCGTTGCAGTTGCTGGGTTCATTACTTTGAGAGCTTCTTCATTTGTGACTGTTGTGCGTGAAAAACCCAAGCGTTCGCTGATGCGTGAAGAGAACCAGTCCGCTGCGAATAAAAATCCAACGTTTACGCTTGGTGAAGGGTCACCATTCAGTATAGTTTCGGTTACAATTGTCTCTCCATTTGGTGTTACGAGTGAAGAGATA
This sequence comes from uncultured Candidatus Peribacteria bacterium, assembly GCA_964358905.1. Taxonomy (GTDB): domain Bacteria; phylum Patescibacteriota; class Gracilibacteria; order UBA1369; family JABINC01; genus CAYHQD01. Next base: position 8,019 of record CAYHQD010000032.1, on the reverse strand, counting down.
GGTATGATGATAAGGTGTTTTGGTAAAGTGGAAGAGGGGGCGCATCGTGATTATGTAAGTGATGCGGCCATGGGTATGTATTATATTACCCCTGCAGATATGTTGGATGTGATAAGCATAGCGCGTACGGGATCGCCTATGCCGGCTCCTCATGTGGTTAATCGTTTTGTGATGAGGGATGGAAGGATTGTTTTTCCTGTAAATCCTCCACGTGATCGTCAGGCATGTGTTCCCCTTATTCATACAGCATCAAAAAGAGGTCAGTCAGGTACGGGTACATGGGCGTGGTTTTCTGTTCCTTTGAGTAACGGACCCACGGATCAAACAAGAGGTACATTGCACCGATTACACGGCATAGCAGATGTAGGAAAAACCGGTACATACGGTGAAAAAGCCGAAGATGCGATCGGTTCATCCGGGGTCGCCGAGGCACCCGGCATTACGAATGCCGGATGGGTACTTGTGGGTACTGGCGGACGTAGTCCTTTAGTTGGTATTTTTGGTATCGTTGCACGGTCTACGTACGGTACTTCAAGTGGCGCAAAGGAGATGATCAATCTTGAAAGTACACTTGCGGGTGGAAACCGTCCCGCTGAAATTGCGCGTGATACCATACGTGAAGCAAAAAGGCTTTTGCAGTGAAATGGCGATAAACAACGGTTTGATTATAAGCACAGCGAAGCGTTCGTTATTACTCATGTGTGCCCATATACGCCGCGAGCTCCATGGTTCGTAAAGAGTATGCCCATTCGTTGTCGTACCAGCTGGCGACTTTGACGAGGTTGCCGATGACGGTGGTGAGTTCGAGGTCTATGATGGAAGAGTAGGGATTCCCCACGTAGTCGCAAGAAACAAGTGGGCGGGATTCGACGGCGAGGATGCCTTTGAGCGAGCCGGCGGCGGCTTTTGTGAAAGCGGCATTTACTTCTTCCACGGTCACTTCACGTTTCAATTCCGCAGTGAGGTCGGTGAGGGAGCCGTCCGGAGTAGGTACGCGCACGGCAAATCCGTTGAGTTTACCTTTCAGCTCGGGGATCACGAGGCCTACGGCCTTTGCCGCTCCTGTGGTCGTAGGGATCATGGAGAGCGCCGCCGCGCGTGCGCGCCGCAGATCCTTGTGCGGCAGGTCCAAAATATTTTGATCGTTGGTGTAGGAATGCACGGTGGTCATGAGTCCTTTCACAATGCCGAATTCTTCATTGAGCACTTTTGCCATCGGCGCCAAACAGTTTGTCGTGCAAGATGCATTGGAGACGATATGGTGTTTCTCCTTATTATATGTCTCATGATTGACGCCCATGACGATGGTCAAATCTATTTCGTCTTTTGCCGGTGCGGTAATGATGACTTTTTTTGCGCCTGCAGTCAGATGCATTGCGGCTTTTTCGCGTTTCGTGAAGACACCCGTGGATTCGATGACGATATCAATATTCAAATCTTTCCAAGGGAGCAAGGTAGGATCTTTTTCCGTAAATGATTTCACCGTTTTATTGCCTATACGAATTATATTTCCTTCTTCCACCGTGACATGCGTGTCGAGATTTCCGTGCACAGAGTCGAATTCAAGCAGATGAGCCAGCGTCTCATTGTCTGTCAGGTCGTTGATAGCCACGATATCGAGCATATCATGTATCAAGTTAGCTCGAAGTACCATCCTGCCTATACGTCCGAATCCGTTTATAGCAACTCGTGGTTTCATATGATAAAGTTAAAGGAAATAAGTCACCGGAAAACTACACCAGTGTGATTTAAGGTGCAATATGTTTCCTACAATCCGGCACAAAGGGTGGATATTTTTGTATCTGTAAGTAAAAAGTCGTACAAAAATAGTGCACAATCATTTTTTATATGAGGCAAGTAAAAAGTCGTGCGCGACTTTTTGCTTTGTTTGAGCTGAAATATGGGGAAACGCTTCGTGTGTTGTATACAAAAAGTATACTCTCGAGCGGCATTTCTTTTGAAAACGTTTGACAAGGGCTAGTTAAAGAGATAATTTGGGAACCGTCAGAAAGTACAAAAAAGTTATACACATTTTGTGCACAAGTTTTGAACGGTCGTACGAGGATGTACCCAAAGAATAATGGAAGAGAAGCCAAAAATTCACATCCCCGTACTCCTATCAGAATCACTCAGTTATTTGAAAATCCGGCCTTCAGCAGTAATAGTGGATGCGACACTCGGATTGGGGGGACATTCTCAGGCAATTTTGGAACAAAATCCCACTGTCAAAGTGATCGCCATAGACCAAGATGAAGAAAATCTCATCTTTGCAAAAAACCGTCTTAAACCATTCGGAAAAAGAGTACTTTTTTTTCACTCGAACTTTGAAAAGATAAAGGAGGTGGTCAAGTCTGCTTTCTCGTTATGGGGAATGGGAGCACCCGACCACCGCCACAGCGGGGCAGGCAAGTCGGGTGTGGATGGAATACTTCTTGATCTCGGACTTTCTTCACCCCATGTTGACAATCCCGCAAGAGGGTTTTCCTTCCTCAGAGAAGGGCCTCTGGATATGAGATATGACAAAAGTAAGGGACGAACCGCAGAGAAAATAGTGAATCATGCGTCTGCGCAGGAGCTCCAAGGAATTTTCTCCCGTTATGGAGAGGAGACTGAGGCGAAGACGGTGGCGGAGGCGATAGTGAAGGCGCGGCAACATAAATTAATAAGTACTACGATAGAACTGGCAGAGATCATTGACAACGCGAAGCGATTCAAAAAGCCCGGACGGTCCGCGGCTACCAATGTCTTTCAGGCATTGCGTATCGAGGTGAATAGAGAATTTCAGGTTTTGGAAAAGGTGCTAGAAGATGCTCTTCATCTTATAGCACCTGGCGGAAGAATAGTCGTCATCAGTTACCATTCTCTCGAAGACCGTATCGTCAAACTGGCATTCAAGAAGTATGAAGCGAAAGGCAAGAAGGACAAGGAACTGCAGTTGATAAAACTCATTACCAAGACACCTCTTGTACCCACCGATGAAGAGATTGAACGAAATTCTCGATCAAGAAGCGCGAAAATGAGAGTCGCTGAAGCGTAACGTCGGGCTCGACGTAAAAGAGCATTACCACAAAACTTACTTCCACTTCGGTGGAAAAAGTTAAAAACAAAAAAAACAGACAAAAACGGGGGTCAGGATAAGGAGAGGGATTCTGGCCCCTACTACGTAGCGTAGCGAAGTAGTTGTATCCCGTTTCCAGAAAAATCCGCATCAACTGCCCAATCTTCTGCGCTAGCACTCTTCCCTTCACTCTTCACCCAATTCACTGCTCTCAAGGCAGTGTTGCTCAGTATTTTTCACCCACCCCTTCGATGTATAACGCCGCATATATTGCGCGAAGAGAGCGCAGTACTCTCGGATATAAAGCGCTCACCGCAAAAGACTCCGTTTTTGCCGCGCTCAGAGACTTAAGCACCATCAGTTCCATGACCCTCATTGCATTTGAGATCGTGGGGTTTATCGTGCTCTCTCTTCTGTATCTTGCGTTTTCAAATCGCTACATCACCCAGGGTTATATCGTGAATAAACTTGAGGCAGAGCGCAAACAACTTATAATTCAGACGGAAGTGACCAATCGTCTCACCGAACAGGCTAAATCTCTTGCAAATGTAGAGGAATATGCCGGCCAAAATATGATGCGAGTTGCGAAAGTGGAGTTTATCGAGCCGCATGACGGTACGGTTGCGATACTTTCCGGACGGTAATTCCATTTGTATCTCTTCATGATGAGTACTATACTGAAAAGCGGTTTTCTCGGCCGCTTCATGAACAAATACAAAAAACATTTCGCCTTCACCCTGATCGAGCTTTTGATCGTGGTTTCGATCATGATCATTTTGGCGGGTGTCGCGCCTTCCGTCTTAATCAAATCACGAAGCGTATATCAGTTTCGCCAGTATACTCATGCCATAAACGGGATGGTTGATCTTGCGCGCAATAATGCGCTTAACAAAATTAACGTGCCTGCATACGCCAATCCTCAAAATGTAGATACAAATTTCGATGGTGCGTCCGACTTGATTCCATTCGCCTATGTTTTTGAGATTGCCCACGGGGTAAACGGCAACCTCACTCTCCGTGTGTATGCCGACTTCAATGATTCATCACCCGTATATAATACCTCGACCGACTATGTGCTGGAAACGCACAATTTCACTTCGAGAAACCTATATATAACCTATGAAGGCAAATATGACATAACCTCTGCACAGAATATAACGGAACCTGCAACCGGTCCTTCTCAAAAAACATACAGCATTTCATATGCAACCGATGACGGCGCTCTTTCGATGAACCGATATACGGTAAGTTCCGCCGCGTCCCAGGCTTTAGACCTACTCTCGATACGTATGCGAGACCCGGCACTTGAGCGCACCGCCACAATCAGTCTCTTCACCCTCTCGGGAGCGCCCTATTTCTTCGAATAATCGTTACTTAATCACGTGATGCATTTTATAAAATCAATTTTGGGCAAATGGAGCGCCGTGCGCTCGCTTCGCTCGCGCCGTGCGGAAACAATTATAGAAGTTACCTTCGCGCTTTTTGGAATCACGGTGATACTTTTCTCGATGCGCGGTATGACAGATAGTGCGCTTACTGTCGGAGGCAAGAGTAAATTGCAGGCACAGGCGATAAATCTGGCGGAAGGAGGGCTCGATCTGGTACAGACACAAATAAATACGAACAAACGGCGATTTGCAGACCCCGCATGTTGGGACACCCTCGAGACATCCGATGTGTGTGATTCAAGTTCGAATTCTATGGCGGAAACGGGAGAAACCAAATATTATGCCCTATTTTCCGATCTCGTTGATTCCACGCCAAACCTGATCGGCCCGCTCACCAACGCCACCAACGAATTTTCCGACAGCATTATTCTTTCCCGACTGCCAAATACGTACTCCATATATACGAAGTATCTGGCTCCCGGAGAGATAAAGCCCATCTTGAGTGGTCCGGGGAATGGAGCAGTCCTCTCCCCTTATTCTCGTCTGATCACTATCAGAGGGATTTCGACGGACGTGAATGGAGATACGATTTTGGAAGAAGGACTCCGCGTAACGAGCACGGTGAAATGGCCGTACAAAAACGAGGTAAAAACACATCAAGTATCCACCACATTTTTCAACAATGAAGATTAATCATTCAAATAAAGGGGGGAGGGTGAAGTCGAAAAGCGCCTTCACGCTCGTGGAAACTTTGATTGCCACTTCCATTCTCGCGACGATCTTGTCTATTGCAATGGGAATTTTCCTCGATTCGACGAGAGTGGATACGTATACCCTGCTCCACTCGACTTTGATTACCGAGACTCAATATGTGATGAATAAAATGACAGATGAGATAAAGCGTAACACCATAGACTATCCGGAATATTACAACTACTACGTCCTGAACGGAGGCGGTGCCCTTTTTGATAACACTTTCCCTGATGATACCTTCGGTTCAAACTACCTTGTATACGGCTCGCGTTTCTACAACCCCGGAGCTCCGGCCGGTTCCCCAAACGAATATGGCGCAAACATGGGTGGGCTCAGCTTGAGTGATGACCTGGGCACATGGTGCACCACGCAATCGAGCGGATACGCGCCTGTCGGCGATGAAGATTGTGAAGGACAACCCTCGCTCGAATATACGGAAGATGTTGCTACAGGCACGAACCCGTACTCGGGCGAGATTCTCACCCTTCCCACTCAAGCATCCGCGATATGCGATTCTTCAAGTGAGATGTTTCCCTATTCAAGACGCGATTGTTCCTTCACATCCAATACACTGTCTCATGAAGTGAACATGCTGTTTCTTATCAATCCCGATGGGAATGAGAAGACCATGATCGGTCGGGAGCCATGGTATGAAACTTCAAGTCAGCCCACACCATCGGGCTACAGTGTTTCCCTGCTCCGCATGACGGGAAGCGATGAAGATAGTGATGGAGTGAATGAGTCATGGCAATGTGCCGAAGGTTTTTTCTGCACCACGGATGCTCCCTCGGATATGAATCCTGTGATCGACCCTGATGCTAATGATCTCACTGACATAAGTTCTTTCACGGGCACGGTCCCTTCGATGTTTTATGATTTCGTGCCTGTTACGCCGGCAAGTATCACCATCACCGATCTGCGATTCTACATAGCGCCCATCGAAGACCCCTACAAAGCGTTTGGCGAATTCCCGGAAAGGGTTCAGCCGCATGTGTACATCTCTCTTACCGCCGAGCTCACCGATGAAAAGGCCGCTTCGTTACCCGTATCGGCAAGGAGTTTTACGCTTTTCAGAGAAGTGAGCCTCCCGTTTACGGGCGAAATTAACAATTATTGAAACTGTAAAATATTTATTCTTAACCCCCGTTCTTATGCAAAAAAGTGTATCGTTCCACACATGGCGTGAAGAACTTCGTGAACTGGGTAAATATAAAAATCCGCTCAAAATTCCGATCCCCCTCTGGAAGGGGCTTTTGATAGCGTTTATGGGGCTTGAATTCGCCATTTTTGGGATATACCTCATATATACTTTGTGCGATACATATTAACCAATTTGTTTATGAAAAATCCGCTTTCGATTTCCATACCTATCTGGTGGCCTCTCTCTGTACTTTTTGGAGGTGCGATACTTCTTTATTTGGGATCTTATGCCACGAAGGCATGTTTCCCGGATCTTTTTTAACGCTTGTTTGATCTCTAACCAACCTATTTATGAAAAATCCGCTTACCATCCCCGTACCATTCTGGTGGGGCGCCGTCCTCTTCCTTGCAGTTTGTGTGATTAGTCTTTTTGGTGCGTACTTTATCACAACGGATGCATGTACTTTCAATTCTTTTTAACCACCTCTTTATGAAAAAAAATACGATACTCGTGCCTGGACAACCCAATATCCTCACGAATCCCATGCCATTTTGGTGGTTTCTGTGCATGTTACTCGCCGGCATTTTCTTCACCTATCCCGTGTTACGTATTGCATATGAGTGTCTCGTCTATTAAGCGATTTTTAAACACTGTTTTTTAACTTTCTCAAGCACCCATGAATACATTAAACCACTTCACAAACCAAAAGGGAGTTTCCCTGCTCATCACTCTCGTGCTACTCAGTGTCACCACCATCATCGCGCTCGATCTGTATCTCATTTCACACCGGACGATACAGAGAACGGTAAATTCCAAAATCACGGGTAGTGCGAAATATGCGTTGGATTCGGGGGTAAGCATGGGTTTGCATGCCGCCGGTATTTCAGGTGCGGGAAGAGAAACATCTCTGCGATATGACTGCCATTCGTATGATGAAAGTCTCTCAAGCTCGGGAGCGGGGGCCGCCCCGCTTAGCTGGGCGCCCTGCAATGAGATAAAGTCGGAGTATTTCGTAACTGCTAGGGCTGTGGACATAGACCCAAGTACCGCCAATGATCGCTTCATCGTCCCCCCTCCCGGCGAAGGCTCTGCCGGCGAGTACTGTACGCGGCTAAACAATTTTGCAAACCTCAATCACAACGTCAATCAGAATATTTTGAAGCCCTGCAACTGGAACAAACTCTACTATGGAGAGTCAGTTGCCATCCCCCTGTATGTGACGAATGCACCGAATCCCCCGTTGAATCCGAGTGGAGTGATAAACCCCGTGGATTTGCCCGATGGAACCGGCCCAGGCCTCGGCAGTTTCACCATCAAAGTCCGCACTCCCTGCGATGTGATACAATATGACGCTTCTGGAAAAAATCTTGCGGGAAGCATCGCAAGTGGCGACGAAGATGACTGGTGTGTAGATGCGGTGAACGCCGATGACACCGACATAGACGCGAGGGATGAGTTGTGGGACTTCGATCCCAGTTTCAACGCAAAAGATATCATCGTGCATTGGTCAATAGTCGGAAATTGCGACTACGAACCGGACGACTCGAATGACGGTAGTTGTGTGGGGATTGCAGTATCTTCTTCGCAGACAAATACATCAAATTTTTCCGACATCAACAAGGATGCGATAAATGATGCGAAGGATAACTCATTTGGTATGCAATACGCTGTTGTAGGTA
>CAYHQD010000031.1:1769-11072 GCA_964358905.1 uncultured Candidatus Peribacteria bacterium | reverse complement strand
GTGCAAGCCATCAAATTGGGCTAAAAGTGTTCGTCCGAACACTTTTGGAGGTGAAAAAATGAACGAGAAAATGAACGGGCAAATGAGTGAAAAAGCATGTGGAATAGAGGTGAAAATTGAAACGAAAAATGAAGTCGCAAAAAACGAATCTGCACTCAAAAAACTCCAACTGAATCTTTCTGAAAACACACTAGCGTGCGTGGGTGCGTGGGAGGCTAAAATGCTCGGAAAAATGTAAGCGCGAGCACATCAACGATCACATGTGAAAAAAAATCTGTCGGAACATCGGAACATCGGAACATCGGAACATCGGAACAGTGATTGAAGTGGGATAATGAAAGAGGTAGACTCCCAGGCGTATCTTTCTATCAATTGATCACGATTGTATGAACTTTATGAGAAACACATGTGCAAGTGGAGAGTCATTTCTACGTCGTATCCTCCTTCTTTCCCTCGCCGCCGCGGGAGTGATTGTGCCGCTCATATTTTCATTTTTCGTAAAGTCGGTGTTTAGCGTGCCAAAACTCTACGCACTCGCGATTATTCTCGTAATCATAGTTGCAGCCCTCGCCTGTCTTGTATATAGGAGCGGGGGACTGGTACTGATAAAAGATAGGATAAATACCTACCTCGGCTTGTACGGGGTTACCGTGGTATTGTCTGCTATTTTTACCATAAATTACTCCTCGAGCCTTTTTGGAAATTATGGGCGGTTCATGGGGCTTCTCAATATCGTATCCATGCTTCTTCTCACTTTTGTGGTGTTTAATTTCGTGAGGTCAAAAAAAGAATTATATTTTATACTGTGGTGTATGTACGGGGCATCGCTGATTATTGTTGCACTTGGACTGCTCCAGCACTACGGTTATTTTTTGACAAATCTGGAACTTACGGCGGAAGCCGGACGAGCTTTCTCCACACTCGGACATGCAAATCATTTTGGCGGCTATATCGTGCAAATGATCTTCATCGCGTTAGTACTCGCGATTGTGAATACACGGAAAACGGTAAGGATACTCATTCTTCTCAGCCAGGTGTTTTTTCTCTGGGCACTCTTTGAGACAAGTAGTCGCGGGGCATTTCTAGCCTTTGTTTTTTGTATGGGTGTGCTTACGATATTCACGTTGGTGAAATTCAGGGAGCCGCTTCGCTTCGCAGCGCGCAGGTCTTTGAAAAAAATCATGATTGGTATCTTGGCGAGTGTGATTATTCTGGGCGGAGTGGCTTTTTTTGCGCGGGATTCACTGAAAAAAATCGAGCTGGTCCAGCGTACACTTTTCACCATTGATTTTATTCGACAGGGTAATGTGCCGGATCGTGTGAGTTGGATATACAGCAGTTTGGAGATGATACGGGATAGGCCTTTGCTGGGGTTCGGTGTTTCTACATTTCAGGATATATACAATACGTACAGGAGGACGGATTACTACTTTCCAAACGGAGAACAGGATCAGATCGTGCCTGAGGCCGCACACAATGAATACCTGAATATTGCGGCTACACAGGGAGTGCCCTCACTTATATTCTTTCTTTTGATGGTGGGAGTGGTATTGAAGAGTGCGTTTAAGGTGGGAATAAAAAACACTTCGAATAGTATAAAATCGGAGGAATTTGTGCCGATTCTTCTTGCATGCAGTTTGCTCGCATATCTCGTACAGGTGTTTTTGAGTTTCGGGGTATTCGGAACCATGGTGGTGTTTTTTCTCGTGCTTGGAATCACTGGTGCGTATGTCCGTATTCTTCAAGATGAGGGAGGGGTGAAGGTAGAGGAGAAAATACTTTCAAAATCATTAAGTGTTATCCTCGTGGGGTCCATGATACTTTTCGCGGGGATCAATTTATTTTTCGCAAATCGTCTTTTCAAAGCTGATTCACTACTGCGCGCCACTGAATACGTAGGTCAGATACCGGAGTATGCAGATAAGGGATTTTTACCCCATATTAATCTCATGCAGGACGCGATTCGATTTTCTCCTTATTTCCCGACGCTTTATGAAAAGCTGGGAGAATTTTATTACGAAGAAGCATTATCTCATATAGATACCGAAGGTAGGGCGTCGATTGAGGATACGGTGGTAGTGGAGAACAATTTGCTTAAGGCGGCGGAGAGTTATGAAACTGCGATTCAGCTCAACAGTTGGCATGCGAAGACATCAGCGAGATTGGCCATTATATATAGTACGATTGCGGAACTTAACTTGGCGATAAATCGCTTGAGCCTTATGCAGGAATTTTATCAAAAGGCGCTTGCGGCTTACGAGACTACACTTACTATCAGCCCGAATAATCCACTTTACTTCGTGCTTGCCGCGGATACATATGCGCGTACTGGTAACGCAAAAAGAGCGAAAGAGCTGTATCTAGAGGCGAAAGCGATCCGTGTAAACTACCCCGGGCTCGAGGAGAAGTTACAGAAGCTTGAAACGGACATGCGGGCAGGGCCGGTGGAGTAATCTGTGCCTAGTGCGCTCTATATGTTTCTTCCAATTTCAGAGCTCTTTTGAGCGAGGCAAGTCCGACTTCGAGTTGAGAGAGGTCAGGTTCGCTAGTGGTGATTCTTTGAAATGCGAGGCCGGGTTTCACAAATTGCCTTATGAGCCGATTATCCATGTGTTTAGCACTATATTTGAGCAGTTCGTATGATACTCCCGCGATAAGCGGGAGAAGTCCAACGCGTTCCAGGAATTTGAGCCAGAATTCATCGTGAGTGGGAATGAATGTATAGATAAAAATACTGAGCATAATGACGATTATGATAAAGCTCGTGCCGCAACGCGGATGAAAACGGGTGTACTTTTTGGCGACTTTTGGTTCCAACGCGGAATGCGCTTCGTAGGTCATAATGGATTTGTGCTCCGCTCCATGGTATTGAAACACACGTTTAATATCTGGGAGTTGCGAGATGATGAGAAGATAGATGAGAAAGAATAGGGTTTTGAGAAAGCCATCTATGAGATTGAAATAAATATAGGTCTCGTTGAGTTTTGGAAATATGCCACTGAGGAGGTCGGTGAGGAAAAGGGGAAGCCATTTGAAGAGAAGGAGAGTGAGTCCAAGTCCGGCCACGATGCTAAAAATCGTGATGAGCGCCTCTATCATGCTTTTCTTTTTTTCACCGAGTAGTTCTTTGTGCGAACGGCGGGTTTCTCCACTCAAAAATACATCGTTGGAAAAATTCAGGGCCTTTATGCCGATATATAGTGACTCCACCAATCCGACCATGCCTCGGATGATTGGCACGTGTGAAACGTGTAGTCTTTTTGTCCAACTTTCAAAGGGAATTTCTTTTATGAGAATGGAGCCGAGATTCTTCTTCTTGCTTTGTTCATCATGCGTGACACTCAGACGCTTCGCTTCGCTCCGCGTGGGCGTACGCACCGCTATCACCACATAGTGCGGAGATCTCATCATCACCCCTTCGATCACCGCCTGCCCACCGACTGCGAAATCCATTATTTGAGAGCTTGCCTTGGTTTTATATCTCTCGCTCATTTTTTCTTATTTATATGCGCGCACAGCCTACCTTTTTACGGGCATTGTACGCAAAGAGAAATTTTGCTATACTTTAAAGAAATATAAATCACACACATGCCACAAAACACGCCTTCTACCGCACCTCTCGGAACACCGGAACATGGTGAAAAGCCCGTTGAGTTGACAGTGGAACAACGTTTGAACGAATTGAAAGAAAAATTGGATGCGTTGGGTGCCGGTGAATTTAAAAAAACCATGAGCCGCGCCATGCAAATTGCGTGTGCGCTCTATGAAATGTCCGGAGGCCTTCCCGAGAACGATCCACGTAAAGCGGAGGCGGTAACGGTTTTAAATCATATCGTGGAGGCCGCATTTGCTCAGCGTGAACTCAAGGCGAAACTCGGCGAGGATGTATCGGGCGAAGTTAAGCGCGAAACGCGACTCTCTCTTATGAAAAATGTCCTTCCCGGCGGCGATTTCGACCAGGCGTATGTCGACGGTCTTGTAATGTACAAAAAGTTGGATGCGGTGCCGAACAAGGTCGCATAAAGCCGGACAAATGCGGCTCTCTTATTCCCAGAAGTAGCGAGCTTTGTCGCCGAGCATTTCCTCTATGCGAAGTAGCTGGTTGTATTTGGCGATGCGTTCGCCTCGGCAGAGTGAGCCGGTTTTGATTTGGCCGGTTTCCATACCCACCGCGAAGTCTGCGATGGTCGTGTCTTCGGTCTCTCCGCTACGGTGGCTAACTACAGCGGTCCAGTCGGCCTCTTTTGCCATCTCGACGGCTTCCATAGCCTCGGTGACGGTACCTATTTGATTGAGCTTAACAAGAATTGAATTCGCGCACTTGTTTTCTATGGCTTTCTTTAGGCGTTCTGTGTTTGTGACGAGCAAGTCGTCCCCGACAATCTGGATTTTTTTGCCGAGTTTCGCAGTCATTTTTCCCCACCCCTCCCAGTCGTCTTCGCTGTGCCCGTCTTCTATGGAAATGATAGGATATTTTGCAATGAGTTTTTCATACAGGGTGATCATATCATCGCCGGTGCGTATGGATTTATCACTTTTTGCAAACACATATTTTCCATCTTTGTAGAATTCTGACGCGGCAACGTCCATGGCGATAGCCACATCTTTTCCTGGTATGTAGCCCGCGGCTTTGATCGCCTCCATGATGAGTTCAAGGGGCTCTTCGTTTGAGGCGCAATCCGGAGCGAAACCGCCTTCATCGCCCACAGAGGTCGCAAGACCTCTGCTCTTTAGAATCTTTTTCAAATGGTGAAAAATCTCCGCGCCGTAGCGAAGCGCCTCTCTGAAATTCGGTGCGCCTATCGGCATAATCATAAATTCCTGAAAATCAACGCTCGCATCGCTGTGACTTCCTCCGTTGATGATATTCATCATCGGTACCGGTAGGCGCGTCACTTCCGCGTCGCCTTTAGAATGTTTGGCGAAATACATGAAAAGCGGCACGTTTTTTGCGTGCGCGGCGCAAAGCGCCGCGCCCATCGAAACTCCCAATATCGCATTTGCCCCGAGTTTTCCTTTGTTCGGCGTACCGTCGAGCCGGATCATCTTCTGATCTATGTCCGTTTGATCAAATACGTCCATTTCGACTACACACTCTGCGAGAACCGTATTTACATGTTCCACCGCATTCAAAACTCCTTTTCCTAGATATCTTTTTTTATCCCCGTCCCGAAGTTCCACCGCTTCATGAACCCCGGTCGAAGCCCCGCTCGGCACTATCGCGCGTCCCATAAAATTCCCCGCCGTCACCTCAACCTCCACGGTCGGATTCCCTCTCGAATCAAGTATTTCTCTGGCAAACACACGTGTGATTTTCATATAGAAAAGTTAAAAGACTGTTAATTATTTAATATTGATACCGTCATCTATGGCAAAGTTCATGAATTGTTTTGTGCAAAGGAACCGTTCTCATATTACCTATAAAAAATACATCACAATCATACCAATTGGGATTCCAATTGGTAATGGAAATTTCACTCGGTTAGTTCACCCGGTTTGCCGGCATGTCCTAAACGCCAAGTTGACTATTGCAAGACGCTGTGACATTGCTCGTCCAACTTCGGAATCCTTATCCATCGTATTCTTCACCTCGCGAACACATTCATTTACCACTACCAGAGCCTCTTCCATCGTCGTTTTTGAAATGACATCCGAGTGATCCGTGCAAATACTTCGTATCAAATCAAAAAGATCCATCGAAGAGAGTGCGAAATATTTCACCCCGTTAAGCGAACCTTGCACATGCTCATTATTTTCTTCCTCCCAAAAAAGAAGGGTGAGCAATTCAAACGCGAGAGCCTGAGTGGCTTGATCCATCGTTTTTCCATCGCTCAATTCAACAGTTACATCCCGCATCACGTCTCCAAAAAATACATTTTCACGACCTTTATTTGGTCCGAAACAATGAAGTACGAGGTGATCTTTTTCTTTGGAATAAATATAATCACCCGCTTGAAGCGAAGGACAAAAAACCATCTTGCAGCGTATTGCGGTCATCAGCATGTGCATTGCGATTTTATTTCTTATACGCGTTGATTCCAACTTAGTTTCTATTTCTATGTGCGTGCCTTGGTTATAGCCGTTCATGATAATTCTGCGATCCACATCTTCAATTCCACAATCTTCAGCCGCTTCTGCCTCTGAATTAACTTCAGCATAACCTTCCATAAAAGGAGCGATGTGAAAAAACGGCCGACTTTCTTCGTTTTCAGATGCTACATAATGGACTGGAAAACTGGCTACCGATGCATACGCCTCTCCGGCTTCGTCCATTTTGAGAGCCGTCGCTTCGGTGGATCTCATCATGCAAAGCGTTTCATGATCATGCAGCACAAAATCGTTCATCACTTCTGCGCGCGACATTGCCGCCACCAATGCCACATCCCCACGATCGGTGGTGCAGGCTATTTTAAATATTCCCTGTTGAGTTCCGCATTGGATAAGGGTGATAGTGACGGGACTTTGGATCGTCACCTCACCGCATGTAAGATGCTTCCTGATAGCTTCTCGCAACATAGCTTGTTCGTTGGCTTGAAGTGCCTGCTCAAGCCGTGCGTATGCGGTATCCAAAGAATATGCGCTCGATACATCCGTATCAATATCGATTTGAAATCCATGTACGTTCGCGTCAAACGGAAAATCGGTAATTGTGCGTTCTGTGCCTACTTCTTTTACGGAACGGTATTTTCTTTGAAACATTTTGATAAAAACGAAGTATGGACTTATAACATTTTATATGATTTTTGTCAAAAGAATAAACGTGGGTTGTAAAAGTAATCCCACTATATTATGATCCACAAGGTTTTATACATATACCTATGGAAATCACCTGCTACGGAAACACGTCATTTTATATAAAGGGGAAGAAGGCGTCCCTTGCGCTCAACCCTGTAAAGGCCATGCCAAGCGCGAGCATCGCGCTGTATTCGATTTCTCCACATGAAGTGTCGGAGGCGAAGCACGTGATTGACTGGCCGGGCGAATACGAGGTGTCTGAGGTGTTTTTGACCGGTACCGAGGTACCTTTCGGAGACAAGAAAACCATCCTCTACAGTTTTATTTTGGATGAGATGAAAGTCCTGTACTTGCCGAATCTGGATCATATGCTTTCCGAAGAGGTGATGGAAAAAATCGGAGATGCGGACATAGTCCTGCTTCCCGTCGGCGGCAACGGCGTATTTGATGCGAAGATGGCGGCGAAAATGGTGGAAGAAGTGGATCCGAAAGTGGTGATCCCCATGCAACACAGCGAGGGCGGTTTCGAACCCGTCTCCTCGTTTCTCAAAGAAGTTGGCAAAACCGGACTCGGAAGTGAACCTTCGGTTCTGCTCGAAAAATCCAAACTTCCCATAGATGCCACGGAATTCCATGTGCTTGAGGTGAAGTAGCGAAGCTATTGATGGATGTAGTAGCGCGTTGACTTCCGGAATTGATTTGTTAATAAAACGAACATATATTGATAATATGTCGAAAAAGTTGAAAAAAATGAACATGTGGTGTAAAATATGTTCGAAAATCCTAAATAATTAATCGTTTACTACAATGATTTACAAAATTCCCACATTACCACTTCCCAATATCATTTTGACTGAAGAAATCTGGAAAAAAACCGTTTCTGCGAATAGAAAATTGGCCGAGTTGAAGGGAATTGCCCAGACAATTCCAAATCAGTCCATTATTATCAACACTTTGCCTATTCAGGAGTCCAAGGACAGTTCGGAAGTGGAAAATATCGTCATTACCCATGATGAATTGTTCAAATACGACAAGGAGTCCAAAATATTTTCACCGGCTACGAAGGAAGTTTATAGATATAACGAGGCCCTTTTTCATGGTTTCAAAGTGTTAAAAACAAAACCTCTGACCAACAACCTTTTAATTGAACTGTCCCAAATTATTACAGAAAGAAAATCCGGTTTTCGTAACCTGCCGGGCACTACTCTAAAGAACAGTCGCGGTGAAGTCGTGTATACTCCGCCTCAAAATTTTAACGAAATTTCAGAGAATATGAAAAATCTCGAACGGTTTATTAATGATCCGGCGATGAGCAATTTGGATCCATTGGTAAAAATGTCCATCATCCACCATCAATTTGAATCCATACATCCCTTCTTTGACGGAAATGGACGTACGGGCAGAATTTTAAATATTTTGTACTTAATTTCCGAGGGGATTTTGGATATTCCTATTCTCTATCTCAGTCGTTACATCACGCAAAACAAGGCTGATTACTACCGGCTTATACAAAAAGTTCGTGATGAAGGTGCGTGGGGAGAGTGGATATTATATATACTAACTGCATTGGAAAGTACGGCTGATCAAACCGCTAAAACAATTGAACAAATAAAAAAGTTAATGACGGAATATAAAAGTATGATCCGGGAAAGAGAATCAAAACTTTATAGTCATGAACTGATTAATACTCTTTTCAGTCATCCATACACGAAAATCGAATTTATTTCTGATGCTGTAAACGTGAATCGCCAGACGGCCTCCGTGTATTTAAAAAAGCTGGAAAAACTGGGGCTTTTGTCATCGCAGAAAAATGGACGCACAATTTACTATATCAATACCAAACTCGTCGCACTTTTTACTTCCCTTTAGCATGACCATCCAAGCAATTCACAGCGCAGCTTCCATAATATCATATCTCTCTATGTGGTCTTCTCCTTGGCCGATTTTTTTGAACCCCAGTCTGGTGTAGAGAGGGATGGCCTTGCTTGCGGGTCTCAGGATAACGGAATGAAATCCGCGCGCGCGCATGATATCCATGAAACGGCTGAATAAAAAAGTACCCATGCCTTTATTTTGAAATACCGGCAATATGCCGAATGCGCTGACCATAACAATGCGCCCTTTCGGATTATGATACACCGACGCTTTGCGGTTGAGCGGCATGTCGTGGACGGCGTCCCAGATTTCCGAGGCGATGTAGCCAATCAGTTTTTTGTCGTAAAGAAGCTGAAAACAACCCTCAGGGTAAAGTGTCAGCCTGTCTTCGTACACCTCGCGATCTTCTCTTGCCTCCGGCTCAAAAACCGCATTATCCAGCGCGACGAGAGCATCTACGTCGTCGAGCGTAAGCGGGAGGATGGTGAGGTGGGGAGGTTTCAACTTGCCTTATTATTGTTTAAGAAGCCATTTCTATAACGGTTTGAATCTCACGGTCTTTCCCTCTTTTTTCACTTCGCGTTCGTCATCCCAAGTCAATACGGTGAGATGAGTGGCCAAATCCATCGACAGCAAACTTGCATACTACGAGTAATGTATTGGATGGAATAAGAAAATGCAAGATTTTACATT
>CAYHQD010000031.1:0-1669 GCA_964358905.1 uncultured Candidatus Peribacteria bacterium | reverse complement strand
TTGCATACTACGAGTAATGTATTGGATGGAATAAGAAAATGCAAGATTTTACATTTCAGGCGTTCATTTATCTAGACAAGCTTTGAGCTTATTTCGCGAAGCCCTTGAGATTCGTGAAACTACGTACGCGATGTTTCACCCAACAATTTTTCGATTTTGATATTTGATCGATTTGCGTTACCCTGAAAAACCTTTCACTTAATTAGTATGTAGTATGTCGTTTCTTTATTCCCAAATTGGGGCATACCTGGCGGACCGCGAAGATATTCCACAGCAGCAGCGAACAATTATGCTGGAAAGGATTCGCCAGCGTATGGAATCTGCTGGGCTTGACCTTCGTGACCGGATTGGAGTGGAACAACTGGCAGGGGAGTTAAATTTTTATCGTGGTCTTTATCGTGATTTTATTCAAATGTCACTCCAGTATTTGGAACGTGATTGTTTTGATGAAAGGTCTTGTATAAATCAGGAGCCATACATTGTTGCCAGCCTATTTTCAGGAGGCGATTTTTTTACTCCTATAAACCATGATGGTTTCAAGATACTTCCCGCAGATCGTTCCCGAGAATTGGCACGAGAAGGATTAGCGAAAGATACTCGATTTGAATTTGGAGAAACAGCGGTTCAAATGGAGGGACCGCCAGGATTCAGATTTTGGATGTCCACGGAAGCGGATTTATTAAAACGTGGCGTTCCACAAGAGCGAATAAACCGATTTAAAGATGAGAAAGAAAAATTGCCCGTGTTTTTTATTGTGAATGGATTAAGCTCCAGCGCCAGGCTTCCATTTTTACAAGATATACAACAAATGATTCAAGGATTAGGAGTCCCGGTTGGTGTGGTGGAGTGTCGTGTGCTCCCCGGACAAGAGGGACGTCCATACATTCATTCCATTGATCAACGCGTTCAATTCCTTATGGATTCCATGAATCACGCGCTTCCTTATGTTAGTCGAGAAAAAGCCGTGTTTACCGGACATAGCCTTGGAGGAACGGTGTGTCGTGATGCCATGGTGGATGTCCCCTTTGAAGAACCATTTCTTTTTAGAATAGGAACATCCGTTCCATATTCCCACGACTTTCCTCCAACTTATGCCGTAGATCACGGGATTTTTCTAGGAGATGATGGAGAGGCCCCAAGAGAGTATTTAGAGGCTTTGTCACCAGAAAATCCTGGGGCCAGCCATCAAATCCCTCCAAAAGTCAGGCAAGCTTTTATGTTTCATGCTCAAGATATTTTTGTGCGGGATACTCTTTATCAGTATGTAGAGGCTCAAATGGGACTGGTGTTGAGGGTGGGAGCACCTTTCTCAGCCGAGAATTCTCTCCTAGAATATGGCCTTCCCATGATGATGGCACGGAGAAACAAGGTTCGAGCAGATTTGATTAGAGCATTGCAAAAAGAGGGGAAGGAACAACATGCATTACAATTAAGAGATGTAGTGGCAGCTCATAATTTCTCTGATAAACGTGATCGGCAAAAGGCACTCAGCCTCATCGTAAGTTTGGTGATTCCCCATTTATTGCGTTCGCAATTTTTAGGACAGAAAATACATTTCACGCGTGAGCCATACTCAATGAATCCTTTGAGCCCTCATGAGGAATCTTCATTGTTTCTTTAAGTGGTGCCCCCGGCAGGAATCGAACCTGCAACTACTCCTTAGGACGGA
>CAYHQD010000030.1:0-11410 GCA_964358905.1 uncultured Candidatus Peribacteria bacterium | reverse complement strand
CTTATAAAAAAAATCCCTCGTATAATGCATCATCTTATGACGAAGCAGGATATTTTTTCGCATGCGTTCTCTCCGAAGATCCAGATACCGGTACTTGAGCCGCGCCTCCTCGTTTATGTCTTTATCTTGATCTATTTCAAATGGAAGAACCTTTGCCGCATTGAGCACCGTTAACTTGGAAACAAGCAACTCTATCTCGCCTGTCGCGATTTCCTTATTTTTCATTCCTTCGGGACGCTTTCTGATTTTTCCCTCCACCTGTATTACATACTCGCTTCTCACATGCTCAGCCTTCGCATGAGCGTCCTTCGACGCATCGGGGTCAAACACCACCTGGGTAAATCCATATCGATCTCTCAAGTCCACAAATATCAATCCTCCATGGTCGCGTCTGCGATACACCCAACCCGCAAGGGTCACTTTTTTCCCCTCGTCCGCTACGGTAAGTTCATTGCATGTATGAGTTCGGTACATTTTTGAAATTGTTTATTGATATTTCACTGAAAAAACACGCCCGTAAGTCTAAAGGTGCGACACGACTTTAGCAATATGAACTGAGTGTGCTTCATTACCTTGCCACTTTTTTTTCTTTCTAAGAATTTTTCATCAGGTTATTCGTGTTGCCTGCCCCATTCTTCATTATTAAAAAATTACTATCCATCACATGTGCAATATCGTGATGCTGTTTGCATAGTGGTGCTAAGAAATAAGGATTGTGGCTTTTGGTGAGCTCAAATCTGGCAGTATGGTGAATATGATCCGCCTCATGCGAACATCTGTGCACTGCACATTTCGTCCCAAATTCTTTTTCTAAGATTCTCTCAGCTTTTTTGGGAATGTGACGTGTCACCTCTTCACCTTTCGCATTTTTTTCTTGCTCTTTTTTCTCAACATCCTCAGCTGTTTTCGCTTTTTCTTCAATTATTTTTTTCTCACGTGTATCCAAAAGTGCAGTAAGTATCTGATTTACGTCAAAGCCTTTTGCTTTTAGTTCGCTAAGTCTTTGTACCACCTCTTTGTTAAGGCCGAGGCTTAAAAGTTGATTTATATTAGGTACGTTCTTTTCTATGTTCTCAAAATCCAAATTGGCTTGCCCTTGCGATCTATCGAGAGCGAAAGTGTGCGATCGCACGTTTTTGTCGTGGTCATTTAACGCGTTATTCAGCAATTTGTTTGATCGATTATTTGATAGATCATTGGGCACATCGTTTGATCGATTATTTGATAGATCATTGAGCACATTGTCTGGCCGATTATTCGACTGCTCATTTGATGTTCTATTTTTCTCCATAACGCGTGCTTGCATCTGAAATTTCTGATCCCGTACATACGCTTCGAGGGAATCTTGCGGAAGATTTTTCACCGCATGTACGAGGATATTTTCATTTTCTTTACAGGCAATCGAAACAATTCGTGTGAGTTTATGCATGCTGACTTCACCGGTAATTAACATTTCTCTCAGTTGCATTGTCCCGCGTTCCACAAACGTACGTTCGGTACACACAACTCTTTCAACCTGTTCTTTACTTATCCCTCCAAACTTCGCCGCGAATTCGCAAATCGTGACGCATTTCTTTTTTTCAAAAAGTTTTCTTCGGTTTATTTCCGGCAGAAGTCCGAGGAATTTCCTGTACCAAAACTTTGCCTTCAAGCCATATTCTTCAGAGAGAGTGAGAAGCTCGGCATCTGAAAGTGTGGAAATTTTCATAGGATGGTGGTTAATGATTAAGTATGGATGAATGTGAGAATGGAATGATGGAGGTTCTACACGTACATAATTGCGTTTTGTTTAGGGATTTCGTATGAGAGGAAATTCTATCATAAATGCGCCTGAAGGACAATGAAAAAACGGCAAGAAAAAGCCAAAAATACGTATTTCAAGATGACAAAATGTCGGCATTGTTGTGAAGTGAGCGTGCGCTCACTTTCATGACATGGAAAAGTGGTAAGAATGGTGCTCGTATCATACCAATTCTCATCCTATTCCAAAGTGGTCGGATTTATTGTAGAACTTTCTCACCAGCATAGCGAGTTGCAAAGAATGCGCATATTATTTAAGGTATATATATATATATTTGATAAACGCATGGATAAAAAAACGATAGACAGGATTTTTCTTCTACATGGTTTGGGTAAAGTTGAGTCTGTGAGCGAAATTGAAATCGGTTTTACAAATAAGGTATATTCAATCAATGATAAGTTTATTCTCAAGGTTTGCGAGGATGTAGAGAATGAATCACGGTTCGAAAAAGAAGTATTCTTTTATCGTTTTTTCGCAGACAAAATCCCCGTACCAAAAATAAGAGTCTTCGATAATTCCAAAAAGATATACAACAAACATTTCATAATTTACCCGAGAATTGTAGGAGATAACGTGTACTCGAAATGGCATCTATTAAGCAACATACAAAGAAAGGAAGTTATGAGGCAATTTTGTGAAATTTTTAAAACCATTACCTCATCCCAATATAAGAAATTTTTGAAACGATTCAAACTCAGCGCTACATTCAGTTGGCACGACAAAGTGGTACAACGAATTAAACATTCGCTTGAAGCCATTGAAAGGAAGCAATTATTTTCATCCGATTTCCTGGATACAATTAAACGTTTTTTGGAGGCAAATCACCACGTACTGAATGAGCAAAAAATCTGTCTCGTATATTGGGATGCCCATTTTGACAATATACTGATTCGAAACAATCAAATCGTCGGCATTTTAGACTTCGAAAGAACAGAACTGGCATCAATAGATTTCACACTGGATATCATCAAACGAATGGTAGACTATCCAAAAAAATACATGTCCGAGAAAACGGAAAAATATGCAAAGAACGAAGATTATTCAAAACTTTTGGAATGGTTTCAGGAATTTTACCCGGATCCATTTGCATTCAAAGATATTTACAAAAGACTCGATCTGTATGCTTTGGCACATGACTTGGATGACGTACTTCTTTGGCCAAACTCAGAGGAGATAAAACAGATGATTGCAAAAACGGTCAGAGGGAGTGGTGCGAGTTTTTAACTGCGTGAAAATACTCACCCACGAACGCAATACGATTTCAACTCATTTCAACTTATCGAGAGCAACTCGGCTATCTTCGCCTTCAGCTCATCATCCACATGCACTCCAAACGGCACTCGGATGGAATCGACTTTTTTTTCGGATTTCGGAACGGGCAACTTGATCTCGACGGGCATGGCACCGCGATGTTCTTTCAGAAGTTTCTTCAGCTGTTCGAGTACGTCGAGAGGTGTACCCTTGGGCACATCTATTATATAGGGAACAACCAACGACGAAGCATCAGCGAAGTCGGCTCCCGCATCCGCCCCAACGGAGTCCACCTTCAATTCATCACTGAGTGAAACCGCCGGGATTTCCTCCTCATCGACAATCACATCCTCCTCAAACTTCACTCTATCCTCTTCATGGTAAAATCCTTCTCGTTTCGCGGCTTCTATCATTTTTTCGAGACTGACTTGTGAACCGCTTTCTGTGATGAATTGATAACGTCCACGAAACTCCAGTCTGCCTTCGAGAATGACAATCGCATCTTCGACGATGATTTTTGAAAGTTCGGGATAGTTGGAAGGAAACACCACCGCTTCAAAACGCGCAGTTGGATCTTCGAGCTTCACGTACATCATATATTTGCCGGATTTCGTCATGATTTTCTTCACCTCTGTGACCAGTCCCCCGACCTTAAACTGCATACCCTTCATTTTCATGGAGAATTTTTCGCCGAGCGTAACTTTTTTACCGAAATATTTTTTGAGGCCGTCGAGAGGGTGGCGGGTGACATACAGCCCGAGGTACTTTTTCTCATACTGCAATTTTTCAAATTCGGTGGCGGACTTACTGTCAGCAAGTCGAAATACGGGAGCCCAACCTTCTTCCGAAGTCATAAGCCCGAAGATATCCGTCTGACCGTTTTCTTTTTGCTCTTGGACGGTACGCGCGTATTTCACGATATCCTCGGCGCTCGCCACGATGGCATTGCGCTCTCCAAGCACTTCGAGCGCTCCCGACAACGCGAGCGCCTCCAGCGACTTTTTATTGAGCAACTTTACCGGAACTCTCCGTGCGAAATCCTCAATGTGTTTAAAAGGTTCTTCCCCGCGCACATCGATCAACTGACGCGCAGTCGTTTCCCCAAGTCCCTTGATCGCAGTAAGACCAAAACCGATTGTCTTCTCATCGATGACGGTAAAGTGTGAAAGTGACTTATTTATATCAGGCGGAAGTACACGAATTCCCATCGCCTCACACTCATTGATACTGATGACCACTTTGTCCGTATTATCCGGATCGGAGCTGAGGAGAGCCGCCATAAATTCGGCGGGGTAGTGGGCCTTCAAATAAGCCGTCTGATACGCTATCCACGAATAGCACGCCGCATGGGATTTGTTGAAACCATACCCTGCAAAAGGTTCGATAACCTTTTCAAATACCTCCACGGCAAGTCGCTCAGGATGCCCTTCTTTTTTCGCACCATCGATAAATTGCTCGCGCATTTTCTGTACGATCGATGCTTTCTTTTTCGCGATACCTTTCAGAAGCACATACGCCTCACCGAGGGACATCCCTGTAAAAATCTGAGCGAGTTCCATAATCTGCTCCTGGTACACCGCAACCCCATAAGTTTTTTCGAGCACAGAACGGAGAGAAGGATCTATATAATGAACGGATTTCGGATCGTGCTTGCCTTTTATATATTGAGGAATAAATTCCATCGGCCCAGGACGGTAAAGCGAACTCATGGCGATAAGATCATCGAATTCCGTAGGTTTCAGTTCTTTCAAATATCGTTTCATGCCGGGGGATTCAAACTGGAATATTCCCGTTGTCTTACCCTCGGCCATCAGTCTATAGGTCTTTTTATCGTTAATCGGAATTTCATCGAGTACGATGGCAACTCCTCGTGTACGCTTAATAATTTCCACCGTTGTTTTCAGAATGGTTAAATTACGCAGTCCGAGGAAATCCATTTTCAGAAGACCGATATCCGCAATCGCATTCATTTCATACTGCGTGATAACTCCTTCCTTGCCGCCTGTCGCGCGCTGAAGTGGCGCATAATTTGTGATAGGTTGATCGGAAATCACAACCGCACACGCATGCGTGGAGACATGGCGCACCGCATTTTCAAATTTCAACGCAATATCGAGAATTTTCTTACTGTTCGGATTCTCCTTATATTCCTTGGCCAATTCATGATCCGATTCGATAGATTCCTTCAGAGGTCGATGTTTACCCAGGATGGGATTGGGAAGCATCTTGGAAAGTCGATCCACTTCGCTGTAGGTAAATCCAAGTACGCGCCCCGCATCACGTACCGCGGCTTTCGGCGCAAGTGTCCCAAAGGTGATGATCTGCGCGACACGATTTTCGCCGTATTTCTTGATCACATAATCAAGCACTTCATCTCGCCTGTTATCGGCAAAATCAATATCTATATCGGGCATTGCACTACGCTGGGGATTTAAGAAACGTTCGAAAAGGAGGCCATGGAGAAGGGGCTCAATGGTCGTGATACCAAGGGTATATGATATGATCGAGCCGGCCGCGGAACCGCGGCCGGGCCCCACGGGAATCTCACGCCGTTTCGCCTCAGTCACGAAATCATGGACGATAAGAAAATAGGTCGCAAACCCCATCTTCTTCAGCACATCCAACTCATATTCCAATCGTCCACGCGCCACCTGCATCTGTTCGGGAGGGTACTTTTTCTCAAGACCTTCTTCGCATAACGCACGCAATACCTCATCAGGCTCCTTGCCGCTCGGAGTAGGGAAGTGTGGCAAATGACTTTCTCCAAACACGAGTTCCACATTGCACTGCTCGGCGATACGCAGACTATTTTCCACCGCCTCGGGAATATCTCGAAACACCTCCTTCATATACTCGGGCGACACGAAACTGAAATTTCCGTCATAACGGATACGATCCTCCTGATCGACAATCTTCTGAGAACCTATACAGATAAACGCATCGTGCGCAACCGCATCATCCTGGGTGGGATAACGACACGAATTGGTAGCCACGATCGGCGCACCAGTCTCCTCCGACAACTTCAATATATTCTCACGTATGACATGATAATTGGAGACCTCCGGACGATGTTGTAACTCCAGGTAAAACGCATCCTTCCCGAAAAGCCCCTGGTACCGCAGAACCGCCGCCTTCGCCCCAACATAATCGTTATTGAGAATTTTTGCCTGCACCTCTCCCCACATATCCCCGGAAAGCGCAATCAAACCATTCGCATGAACAGCCAATACTTCATCGTCAATACGCGGTTTATAATAAAACCCTTCGAGGTGACCGATACTCGATAACTTCATCAAATTTTGGTAGCCCTCGTTGTTCTTCGCAAGCAACACAAGCCGGTATCTCTTATTTTCGGGACTCTTATCCGTTCTTCCCATACTTGCCACATACGCATCCATCCCAATAATCGGCTTCACCCCAGCCTCCTTGAAACATTGATAAAATTCAATCGCACCATACATACCTCCATGATCGGTAATCGCACAGGCTGGCATACCGAATTTTTTACAGAGTTCGGCGTAATCTTTGGGTTTCGCAAGCGCATCGAGAAAAGAATAGTGAGTATGCGCGTGGAGATGGACAAACGACATGAGTAAAATACGTTAAGTAAAAACCGCCGTTCACTATACCTCGACTCACCTACGCATTCCAATCAAATTGTTCACATTCATCCGCCCACACCCGATCCATTGCTGAATTGTGAGTTTTCCTGAAGAAAACGGAGAAGTGCGGAGAAGAATTCACCCACGACTGGAATATTTACCAACACCTGACTGACGATAAATGCAAATACCGCGAGCACAAGAGAAGCTCCGAGAAAAAACCCGAGCCCTCGAAACGTCCCCGCAAGAAAATTCAACGCCACCACCTTAAACGGCGATTGCAAGTATAAGGTAAAATCTCTCAACCCCGTACGCTCAATATTCTTCACCGCTTTTTCCAGCGCCTCCCTGGCAACCTCCGTCTCCGATTTCACCGCACCGTGTTTTTTCATACTATGTGTATATAGCTACTTTACAATCATATCATAAAAATTACACGCGCAGAAGATCTAGTGTGGTGCCCAGGAGAGGATTTGAACCTCCAAGCCTTTCGGCACTAGCTCCTAAGGCTAGCGTGTCTGCCAATTTCACCACCTGGGCATATAAACGACAGCCCACGAATTCTAAACAACGCCATGCGACCTCGCAAGTAAAAAATTACATTCACATCATCAGTGAAACGGACTTGACAGATACGGAATATAGGCCTACGATCCATCCCAATTTAGCGTTATAAACAAAATTGCATAAATATCAACTTTCTTGCTTGACAACACATGGACGACTGAATATCTTTATGACACATTCAACTCCCCTCTAATTTTTAATCTCTCACGACATGGAATTAAGCGCTGCGAAAGCCATCGATACCACAACCCAGGGTAGTTTTTCGGCACAGTCGATCAACTTGAGAGAGATTTTGGAGGACATGTTTTTGGTACTCACCGAGAAAGAAAAGCATGTGATCATTAAGCGTTTTTGTCTTGATAACAAGCCGCGTGAGACCTTGGAGAAAATCGGCTCATCATTTTCCGTAACCCGCGAGCGCATTCGTCAAATAGAAAAAATCGCGCTGAATAAACTACGACGTACGGTCATCAACACCAAGCTCAACGTAATCAACGAACATGCGGATCAAATTATTGAGAAGAACGGAGGGGTGATCACGGAAGAGAATCTGGTGAAGGAGACTCTACTTGTTATCGCGAGCAAGGATGACGACGCATGTGCACATATAGTACGACTTGCTCTCAACATAAACCATTCGCTCGAAAAAGTTGAGAAAAGCCTCACAAACGAACGCTTCTGGTATAAGAAAGAAATCAATCCGAAAGTGTTGAAAGCCATCTCTGCACAGGCAATTAAATCGCTCAAGAAAGCGGGAGAAGTTGTACGCACAGAGAAATTTCTCGTGGATATAACTGAATCAATGAAAAGCCAAAGTATCGAAGTCAGTGGGGCGACCATCAATTCCACTCTCAAGACAGACAGCCGTATGAAAGAAATCGAAGAAGGGTACGGGTTGATGACATGGAGGAGTGTGCATCCCAAGAGTATTAGAGATAAGGCATACATTATCCTCAAAAAAGCTAGTAAGCCGCTTCACTTCAAAGAAATCGCCATAAAGATCGCAGAGGCCGTATTTGATAAAAAGAGTGTGACCGAGCAGGCGGTTCACAACGAGCTGATACGATATGAACAATTTGTCCTCGTAGGAAGAGGTCTGTACGCACTCAAAGAATGGGGTTATCGCGAAGGTACGGTAGAGGATATAATCCGCTTCATTCTTACCAAGAAAAGCCCCATGACCAAACAAGAAATCATCCAGGGGGTACTCAAACAGAGACAAGTGAAAAAAGGCACCATTTCCCTCAATCTTCAAAAATGTCCGGACTTCAAACGTGTGGGACGTGCCGTATATTCACTGAAGTAGTATGGCGGATTGCGTGTTTTGTAAAATAGATGCGGGCGAAATTTCTTCAACCAAAGTATATGAGGACGAACTTTGTTTTGCGGTACGCGATATCCATCCGAAGGCCCCAATTCACTTGCTAGTGATCTCACACCGACATATTCCGACTATTTCCGACCTGAAAGAAGGAGAAGAACAGCTTGCCGGCCATATGATAAAGATAGGCCGCGACCTTGCAAAAAAAGAGGGAGCCGAGGGCTACCGCCTGGTATTTAACGTCCACGAAAAGGGCGGCCAGGAAGTCTTCCACATACATCTGCATGTGATGGGGTATACATGATTTTCATCGAAATATCGCAAGCTTTCACTGAATGGGTGATTTCACCAACCGACATGACATCCACTCCCTTGATGTCATATTTTTTATAATTCTTCGCATTAATCCCTCCAGAAACCTCCAATAATACGCAGTCATAAAGACCTGCTTTTTGCAGTGCGGCAACTGTTTTTTTAATGTGTGCTGGTGTAAAATTGTCGAGCATGATGACAAAAGGGACGGGAAGATCAAGGCGCACGCTCATAGCCGCTACGCAAAGCGCTTCTTTCGCATTTTCGACTTCCACCTCCACGAACGAAATACGCGAAAAAAGATCGGTTTTACGTCCATCGGTGAGCCGCTTTTCGACGATCTTAAAATCTCTGCCGAATTGATCCAGATGAGTATCTTTGATAAGAATCGCATCGGAAAGATTGATACGGTGCGCCAGCGCGCCGCCATCCATGGCGGCGCGCTTATCTATAAATGACAGCGGCGTCTTCCTCGTCACCGCAATGCTTGCATGAATCGTCTTGAATTGAGAAGCGGCAGTGGCAATACCACACATCCGTTGCAACAAATTCAATAAAGTGCGCTCCACTTCCAATATTTTGCATGCATCACCCTCAAGACGAAAAAGTACATCGCCTTTTTTAAATCTTTTACCCGCTCTCAATACTTTACGTACGTTTAATCCCATTGTTTTCGCCACATGTGCTACCTCCTCTTCACCACTAAAAACTCCACCGGATTTTGCCACAAAACGAGCTTCTATTTCGCTAGGAAGTGATTCACGTAGCAATACAGTCGTCACATCGCCGTGATCCGCCAGATCAGCCTTCAGACAGGCATGAAAATACGAAGTGAAAAAATCCGCATAGGTACTTCCCGCCGAAAGATTAAAAAACGCCTTCTTCTGAAAGATCGCGTGCAATACTTTTTTTCGATCGTTCAGTCTCACGGAGAAATGTTAGGAAATTGCCATCATCGCATCGAGAGCCTTTCGCGCCTTTGCCGCAACCTCCGGCTCCACCACCACTTCGAATTGTTCTTTCTCAAGCGATTCCTTAATCAGTGAAAGCGTCGTTTTCTTCATATCGAAACACATATTGCATACCGTATAAAATTTCTTGCCTGGAGCATCCAATTCGAGTTTCCCCATCATACCGCATTCGGTGAGCACGATAAATTCATCCGTATCCTCATCTGCGAGAGCGGCTTTGAGCATGCCCGTGGTACTGCACACGTAATCCGCCAGTTCCAACACTTCGGGACGACATTCGGGATGGGCAATAACTTTCGCATGGGGATGAGCTTTTTTGGCGTTCCTTACATAGGCCGCATTGATACGATGATGTATGGGACAATATCCGTCCCACGCAATAATTTCCTTGTCACTCACGTATTTTTGGACGTACATCGCAAGATTTTTATCCGGCACGAAGAGGATATGGGAGGAGGGAAGGGACTGCACAATTTTCACCGCGTTGCTGGACGTACAGCAGATATCCGACTCCGCCTTTACCTCGGCCGTGGTATTCACATAGGCCACTACCTTGAGATCGGGATATTTTTGTAAAAGCTCCGCTTTTCTCGCTTTCAAACTCTCCGCGTCAATCATATCACTCATCGCACAACCCGCATCTATAGCCGGCAAAAGCACTTTTTTACCTGGATTCAATACCGCCGCACTCTCCGCCATAAAATGCACCCCGCAAAACACGATGATATCCGCATTGCGCTTATTTGCCTCGAGGCAAAGCCCAAACGAATCCCCGATAAAATCCGCCACCTCAAAAATCTCTTTCCTCTGATAATTATGCGCCAAAATCACTGCATTCTTGCGCTTTTTTAGTTCCCGTATTTCAGAAATAAGCCGGGTGGATACATCTCTTTCGACGGTCGTGAGAAGTTGTACCATGGGAGCTAAAAAATTAAGGCACCTACACTATACCATGTACGACCTTTAACCACACATTCTTAATTGCATCATACGTCGCATGTACCAGCTGTTCGAATATTTCTCTTATCTGACGAAGACGCGCAACCACTCCATTGTAGCGGTGCCAATCGCCTTGTCGTTCATATTTTCTCAAATCCTTGTGAAGCACATGGGTTTCCTTGCGGAAATGTCTTTTAATCTCGAGCAACATGACCGTCTTTGGTGGTTTTGATGCGAGGAGTTGTTGACGTATATGTACCGCATCATCACTTCCGCGCCCTGCAGGGCGCGTATCCCCGGCTCCCCTACTTTCCTTTCCCTCACTACTTCTCTCGGACACTTTGCCAACCCCCGTCTCCACACCGGTTTCACCTGACTCGGATGAATCAAGCGTACCAAACGCCTCACGAACATTGCTCGCTTCTGAAGGGAAAATAGGTGACTCCTTGACTACCGATGGAATTGATTTCACCCCTACCACTTCCGCTGACCTCCCTTTTTCGGAATTTTTATTTATGTCCCTGTTTAGATTGAAAGCCAGAAGAAGATTAACAAGCAAGATGGCCATCAGAACCGCAATAAGGGCAAGAAAAATATTTTCGCGGTCAATTTTTTGGAGTAAATTTTTTCCGTGGCCGGCCTTATT
>CAYHQD010000029.1:0-11547 GCA_964358905.1 uncultured Candidatus Peribacteria bacterium | reverse complement strand
AGTTCGAGGAGGACACTACGTTTATGGATAAGTTCAAAGTGGATGCTCCGCCGGAAGTTTATGAACTCCCAGTCATACCGGATAACGTTAGAAGTCCGCGTGGAAAAGCCGCAAAGAAAGTTTCGGCGATTGAATCTCGTGCGGTACCGATTGAATCGGTTGAAGAAGCCGTGTTTAAAATTGAGGATGAAGGAATCACGATAGAAACAATAAATATCGGGCCGAAAAATAAGGAAGAGAAAGGAGATGAATCATCGATGTACGCAGTGGTGCTTCAGCATATGGTAAAAATACATCAGGAAGAAAAGGAGCGGCTTTTTGCATTATTGGAGCAATTCCAAAAACGCTCGCTCATTCTCGAAGACCGCATCAGAAGGCTCGAAGCGCCAAAAAGACCTTGGTGGAAGTTATGGTAGACGCACGAGCGTAGCGAACGCTCCGCTGCGCATATGATAAAAGGTATGTTGCAAAGCGATTAATTATGTAATGAATCCCTATATGTCTCTTTTCCAAAATACACTCGCTCAGATCCGCAAGGCCGCCAACCTCATGAAACTGGATGATGATGTCCATGAAATTCTCACACATCCCGATCGTATCATCGAAGTGGCGATCCCCGTTCACATGGATAACGGAACGCTAAAAATCTTTACCGGTTTTCGCGTACAACACAATAACGCGCGCGGACCATATAAGGGAGGGATACGCTTTGCACCAGATGTGGATATGGAGGAAGTGAAGGCGCTTGCCACGTGGATGACGCTCAAGTGCGCGGTCGCAGGCATACCGCTGGGAGGAGGAAAAGGAGGAATAATTGTTGATCCGAAACAACTTTCTGAAAACGAATTAGAGCGTTTGACACGCGGATTCACCCGCGCTATCGCACCGTTCATCGGCCCGCTCAAAGACGTACCAGCTCCGGATATGTACACAAATCCAAAAATCATGGGATGGATGGCGGACGAATATTCAAAACTGCAGGGAGAAAATCAATTCGGTGTGGTGACGGGAAAACCGCTTTCCATAGGAGGCTCTGCGGGGAGAGAAACGGCGACCGCACAGGGCGGCATATATATTATAGAAGAGATTGCGCGTGAACGAAATATGACACCAGCCAATACAACTGTCGTAGTACAGGGATTCGGCAATGCCGGTTATTTCGTCGCACAAATTTTGGATGGTATGGGCTATAAAATTGTCGGTGTGAGCGATTCGAAGGGAGGCCTCTTCTGTGAAGGAGGAATTCGACCCTCACAGGCGCACACATGCAAAATCGAAAAGGATGGAGGTGTTGGGCAATGCGAAGTAGCGGCGAAAGATTATGAAGCGAAAAAAGGGGATGCATGTAAGCGTGTGACAAATGAAGAACTGCTCCAGCTCCCTTGTGATATTCTTATTCTCAGCGCAAAAGAAAATCAGGTGACGGAAGAAAATGCGGCGAAAGTGCAGGCAAAGCTCATCGTAGAACTCGCCAATGGTCCAGTCACACCAGAGGCGGATGAGGTTCTCGAATCTCGCGGCATAGACGTCATACCTGATGTGCTCGCAAACAGCGGTGGAGTAACCGTGAGTTATTTTGAAATGGTGCAAAATGGAATGAACCTGTATTGGACGGAGGAAGAGGTGTTCGCGCGGCTGAAACAGATTATGATTTCAGCATATAAACGTCTTAACGAACTGCGCTCAGCGCACCATTCCACGTATCGTATGGCCGCATTCATCAGCGCAATTTTGAGAATAAAAGAGGCTGTGAGGGCAAGGGGGTGGTAAGCCCTGCGGGAGCAAATACTTGCAAAATCTTGCGCTTTTCTTGGAGGGGAATTCACGTCCTGACGGACGAGGCTTGCGCTTCGTGCGTCGACCTGCTAGTTTTATGACCGCATTTTTTACATGTTTATTTCATACCATGGGACTACTGACGCGGCTCAAAGAAAAATTCACAAAAAAAGATAGTATTTCAGGGGTGGTCAGAAGTTTGACTTCGGATTTGCAAGAGCGCCTATCGGCGTTTGCAGAAACCGATAAAGCAAAAAGTATAATTTCTAATTTTTCTCCGACCATGAAGTATATTTACTCTTTTCACGAAGGATCGAAAGATATGAAGGATCTGCTCGGCGGCAAGGGCGCAGGCCTCGCCGAGATGATTCGGCTAAATCTGCCCGTGCCGGCAGGTTTTACCATCACCACCGAGACCTGTAATTATTTTTTGGAGACAAATTCATATCCCGAAGGATTTCACAACGAGCTCGCGGAGCATCTCGCGGAGATAGAATCCGCAATGGGCAAAGGATTCGGCGATGCCAATAATCCTCTGCTTTTTTCTGTGCGTTCCGGCGCGAAAATTTCCATGCCTGGCATGATGGATACGGTACTCAATTTGGGGCTTAATGATACGACAATTCAGGGTTTGATTAATCAAACCAATAACCCCCGATTCGCCTATGATTCATACCGCAGATTCATACAGATGTTTGGAGATGTGGTACTCAAAGTGGAACATGAAAAATTCGAACATGCGCTCAACGCACTTAAAGAAGCGCGCGGAGTAAAACTCGATACCGAGCTTACGGCGGAAGATTTCAAAACACTCATTACGGAATATAAAAAAATCGTGCGCGAAGCAACGGGAGAAGCCTTTCCAGATGAGCCGATGAAACAACTTTCAAAAGCCATAGAAGCAGTATTCAGTTCGTGGAATAACAACCGTGCGATCACCTATAGAAAGTTAAATAAAATCCCCGATTATATCGGCACCGCGGTCACCGTTCAATCCATGGTGTTTGGAAACAAGGGCAATACGTCCGGCACGGGAGTGGCGTTTACGCGTAACCCTTCTACAGGCGAGAAAGCGTTTTATGGCGAATTTCTCATGAATGCGCAGGGTGAAGATGTCGTAGCTGGAATTCGCACTCCACAGGAGATCTCATCACTTCGTGATGTAATGCCGGCAGTGTACGATGAACTCGTCACTATCAAAGATAAACTTGAAGCGCATTATCGTGATATGCAAGATATCGAATTTACGATAGAGGAAGGAAAACTGTATTTTTTGCAAACGCGTACCGGTAAACGCACCGCGGCAAGCGGTATGAAGATCGCCGTGGATATGGTGGGCGAAGGGTTGATCTCGAAAGAAGAGGCTGTTTTGCGTCAAAATACGGGCACGATTGATACGCTCCTGCATCCGTCCATCGATCATTCCAAAAAAGGAAAAGTCCTCGCAAGAGGTTTGCCTGCATCGCCGGGAGCCGCATGCGGCGTGGTGGTATTCACAGCCGAGGACGCGGTCGAATTTGTGCAAAATCGTGATACCAAAGTGCTCCTGGTGAGAAAGGAAACCAGCCCTGAAGATATTCAAGGTATGCATGTGGCGGAGGGAGTACTCACTGCAACCGGAGGTATGACTTCTCACGCGGCTGTAGTATGTCGCGGTATGGGAAAACCATGCGTTGCCGGATGCGCCGATATACGAGTCCTGGAACAGGACAAGAAATTGGTCATAGGAGACCTTGTAATTCATGAAGGGGACACGATCACAATTGATGGCTCCACTGGTGAAGTTTTACTCGGCGCCGTACCTATGAAAGAGCCAAGCGTCAGTGGTGATTTCAAAACCATTATGGAGTGGGCGCGCAGTTTCAAACGTTTGAAAATTCGTACAAATGCCGATTCCGGCACGGATTGTAAAGTGGCGCTTGAATTTGGCGCGGAGGGCGTGGGACTCTGTCGCACCGAACACATGTTTTTCGGTGAAGATCGTATTATGAGCGTACGTAAAATGATTCTTTCAAAGAATGATGAACAGAGGGAAAAGGTTCTCAAAGAACTTTTGCCTATGCAGAAGAATGATTTCCTCGAAATCTTCCGTGAAATGGACGGACTTCCTGTCACCATCCGCTTGCTCGATCCGCCTCTGCATGAATTCTTGCCACATACCGATGATAAAATCGCTGAAGTGGCGGCAAGTATGACCGTATCGAAAGAAGAATTGAAATCAATGGTGGAGCAACTGCATGAGATCAATCCTATGCTCGGACATAGAGGTTGTCGTCTGGGTATTTCCTACCCTGCGATTTATCAAATGCAGACACTCGCCATTCTCGGCGCGGCAATCGAGGCTCATGCCGAAGGTATAGAAGTTCATCCTGAGATCGAAGTACCGCTCATCGCAAACGTAAATGAACTGAAAGCCGTCAAAGATCTCATGAAACCGATATTTGACGAGCTCGCACCTCAAATTCAATTCACCTACAAGATCGGTACAATGACCGAATTGCCGCGCGCCTGCTTGACTGCAGATGAGATCGCGCTCGAGGCCGACTTCTTCTCTTTTGGCACCAACGACCTTACCCAGACTACCTACGGACTCAGTCGTGATGATGCGGGAAAATTCCTTAATCTATATGTGGATCACAAAATTTTCGAAGCCGACCCTACTTCCACAATTGACCAAAAAGGTGTGGGCAAACTTATGAAAATGGCCGTGGAACTCGGACGAGGAGTTAATCCAGACCTTGAAATAGGTATCTGCGGTGAACATGGCGGTGAGCCGGCTTCCGTGGAATTCTGCCATTCCATCGGCATGGACTACGTCAGCTGTTCCCCTTATCGTGTACCTGTCGCAACTCTCGCGGCCGCTCAGGCGGCATTGAAAGAGAAAAAATAGCTTTCCCTCATATCGCTTTTGCTTGCAAAAATTTTTAAGTGTTGTAGAATAGCAACTCTTAATAAGGCGTATGGAGATTCCTCAAGATGGTTTAGTTTCGGATGGCACATTGCGAGTTTTGAATATGACAATGGCTGGTATGAGCGCGGCAGAGCGACTGATTGCATTTTTGAGACTCGCGCTTTCGCAAGAATCATTCGCGATTCCTGCCACTTTACTTTTAGCTGTTCTCGCCGGCTGTAATGATGATAATTTGCGCGTACTAGATGAACCGGAACCCTGGGAAATCAGCTGTTTTGACGCACTGGGTGAAACCACTACTGATTGGGGCACGGTGGAAGGCGCATATACCGCATTGCAAGTTAGAGAAAGAATAGTGGCGGAACTTACAGGACTCACTGATGAGCAATTGGATACCGTACAATGTGTCGCGCGCGATGTAATACATAGAGAGGAGCTTGAAGGACGCTCAAATGAGAGCGGAACCGGGCCTTTACACGATCTTCCCTCCTCCTCTTCGTATCCGGGAGTAAGTGCCGTACATTCATTTGGACGCGAAGAAGATCAGTCGTTCGGAGCGCCATGGAATGCGGGAGGAATCTCCTTGGGGGATTTCGATGCGGCTACTTCTTCGGTCTCTCCCCTCATGTTGCATTTGCAATACGACATAAACGGTCAAGTAGCTCTTGCGAGTGTAAATCTCGCAGGATGGCAGGATAAAGACGGTGACGGCGTACCGGACAGTCCTCGTGATGGAAATGGTAACGCGGTACTTGGAATCCCTTCGATGCTGGATGACGGCACTGTACAAGGAGCAAATGCGTATACCGCTGAAGGTTATGACCCAAATACAGATGGAACCATTTCCGATGTGAACCGAGCGATTTTTGGCAACCTAGAAATGCCGCCCTGGGGAAATGCAAGCCCTTGCTTCGCCCTCGAAGATCCACGCACAACGGGAGAGGCTGAGTGCTTGAATCCACCCGTGGAAGAAGAATAAAAAAGAGGGGAAAGCGAACTTGTGCTCATATCTGATTCCTTCTCGTTCGCTTTTGTTAAGCTCACGAAGGAATCGTGATTCGCAACTACGTCCGCCCCCATCCCAATTTCGTGCGGAGCATTTTGTAGTAGTTCTGGCCGGTCATACGCACGATACGGAGTTTTCGAGAAGAAGCTCTGATTTTGATTTCATCGCCGTTCAGCAGTGGGAACACGACCTGTCCGTCCAGCGTCAATCCGACGCGTGATGTTTCGTCTTTGTTTTCGCTCAGCACCGTAATACTGATCTGGCGATCGCTTGGGATGATAATAGGGCGGTTTGCAAGCGATATAGGACATATGGGCATGAGGATGAATGCCTCCATCTTCGGGTGCACGATCGGCCCTCCAGCGGAGAGACTATGCCCTGTGGACCCAGTAGGTGTCGCCACGATCAACCCATCGGCCTGGAGCAAAATAATCTTGCGCTTGTTCACTTCGATATCCATTTCGATAATACGCGCGAAACTACCCTGCGTAATCGCCGCTTCATTGAGACAAAGAAACGTATCCACTTTGGAGCCCTTTCGATAGACGGTAATACGCATAAGCATACGGTCATCGACGACAAATTGTTTTTTGAATACCCTGTCCAGATGCTTGAACATGGTTTCCGTAGTGGATTCCGTAAGAAATCCGAGCGTCCCCAAATTCACCGGCAATACATAGACTTTTTTCAAACTGAGTCGCCTTGCGGTTTTGAGAATTGTCCCGTCCCCTCCCAGACAGACCACCAGATCGACAATTTCGAGGATTTGCGTTTTTTTGTATCCCTTGGTATTCAGAACGAACGGTGCGGAATTAGAATCAAGAAATACTTCACACCCTCGTGATTCCAGGTAGCGTTTGAGCTTCCTCACCAATCCGATCTTGGTTTTGATATTCTTCTTCGTGATGATACCGACTTTCTGAAAATTCAGTTTATCGGCTTGTGTGTTTGATTCCATGGGTTGAAGGGATAAGAAAATTTTATTGTATAGCGCACTCGCTATGCTCCTGCGTGATTATTACTTTTAATGAAAAGGGACGCAAGTTACAATGCGCGAGTGAAGCGAGCGCACTTTATAATAAAAACCATGTCATCCAATATGAAAAACAAGTTCGCCATACTCATCACACGTTTTCCTTTTGAGTCCCAGCTTGGCGGAGAGGAATTACATACGATGCACCTCGCGGAAGAATTGGTACGACGAGGGCATGAAGTAACCGTATGTACCTCTGATTCGGTTTTGTTTGGGCTGATCACGAACGGCCATAGCAAACTGAAAAATATCACGCCTTCCCAGGACGGAAAACGTACACAAAAGCGTACAGAATCTGTGCCCGTGCAGACTTTACAAACGTGGAAAACCGGCAAAGTCACACCTCCAGTCACTATTCCTAGCCTCATTCTGTTCACCCTTTTAAGCCCTCTTCATTTTTTGTATCTGGGATACTATCTTTATAAATTTCATCGGCAGGTTGCAAAAATAAATCGCGACGAGAGCGTCAACCTTACCCAAAAAGTTCTTTACTGTCTTTCTCTTCCCGATAAACTTCTAATGTCACCCATCGCGAAATTGCTGGGATTTCAGGTGGTATGGATAGAGCATGCGCGCATCGGACGCTCTCTCACTCTGAATCCATGGTTGGTATTTTACAAGCTCTGGGCGCGTTTTGCGCATATCATAGCCCCTTCCAAACAGACTGCGGCACCTATCAAATGGGCGCCTCATCTGCATATCATCCCTCATGGGACTGCGAAGCAAAGCGGAGCAGTGTGCCCTTCCTCTGCTCAAGCTGTGATGACAACTAAAATACCTAGCGAAGCTATTGATTTGAAATCACGAAAAAATAACTTTGAAGTCCTTTGCGTTGCAAGACTAAGCCAAGATAAAGGAGTTGATTACCTGATTTTCGCACTACAAAAGTTGATTAATCAACACCACGGTTTAGCGCCAGCTAAAGCGCGAAATGAGCATTCCATGACGAGCACTACAGCATCGAATATCCATCTTTCGATAGTCGGAGAAGGGCGTGAGAAAGCCAAACTAAAAGGTTTGATTAATCAAAATTTTCTCGATAAAAATGTGACGTTTGTTGATAAGGTCCCGCACGAAGAATTGCTTAAACTATACGAAAAGGCCGATGTCGTCGTACTTCCTTCGAGTGAGCATGACCCGTTCGGGCTTACCGTACTTGAAGCGATGAATATGAATAAACCGGTGGTCCTTACCGATGTATGTGGTATAAGCGAATATCTTGAAAACGGCGTTGACGCAATCGTCGTTCCGCCGAAGGACAAAAACGCCCTCTACCAAGCCATGAATGCGCTTTTGATTAATCAAGAATTTCGAGCTGAAATTGCTCGAAACGGACATGAAACCGTACTCAAAAAATTCTCATTTGAGAAGATGGTGGATGAATATGAACGAATTTTCACGTTGAATTCTCATTGTTGAATAAAACAAGGAATACATTTGAGGTGTTTTTGAAAATCATAGGAGGGCAAGCGCGCGATGCGCGCTCGTAACCCACGAAAATCGTTCCACATTTTTCAGGCCCTTACGGATGAGTTCTTTTCGTAGAAGTTCGTCGGTATATACAAGTAAGATTGCATCTCTCAGCGCGACCGCATCATGCGGATCCACCATGATCGCACTGTCTCCAACCACTTCGGGCAAACTCGACGTATTCGACGTAATCACGGGACAACTCATCGCCTGCGCTTCGAGAGGCGGGAGTCCGAATCCTTCGTAGAAAGACGGATACACGAAAAGTTCCGCACATGCATATACAAGCGGCAATTCATCATACGGAATGTAACCGAGTACATGGACGCGAGGATCACGCGCGGCCTCTTTCCTATCCCAACCTCCCCCTCCCACTATAACCAGATGCAAATCACGTGTTTTTTCACCATCTTGCAATAATTTGAATGCGGAGAGTGTGAGACCGATGTTCTTGCGAGGCACAAGCGTACCGAGGCTAAGCACGAAGTGCGGCGGTAAGTGGTATTTTTCTCGAAACGCATTCAACGCCAGTGGGTCAGGGTGGGTATTTTTTTTGAAAAGTTCACCGACCGCATTGTGAGTTATCACCACTTTATCGGGATTCGTGTGGAACCTTTCGCACACATCTTTTTTTGTATTTTCGGAAACGGCGAATATTTTGTCGGCTCCATGCAACACCGTAGGCAAGGTGCAACGTTCTATCCACACCGCCTTCTTCTCGTGAGTGGCACCATAGTTCACGGCAATCAAATCATGCACGGTCACCAAGACGCGCAGTGTCGTTCCCTTACTTAGAAACCAAACTTTAAATTTCACCAGCAAAGCGGGCACTATAAAACTACTCGGGGAAAAGTATGCGCTTATTTCACCGCTACGCGCACGCCTGATCACATCCCAAAATACACGCAGATGCCACAGGGGACCGGAGGGGAAAGTAAGGAGTGTGGCATTTTCGCAGTGGCGGAATTCTTCAAGAATTGGATCGGGGGAAGGGGAGACCTCGAAAGAGGGTACGGGTGCCGCACTAAAGTGCGTGTGCTCCACAGTGGAGTAAAGAAAAAAACGGTGTTTTTTCTCCTTCAGCATCTCGCGTACCATATTATACGCATATACTCCCTTACCGGTTTTATTTCCGAGTGCGGACTTGATGTCTATTGCGATGGCCATGGCGGTATATTATCGCTCGAACGACTTATTTTCAATCCCCGCTTGAAATCACGTGTCCTCACGTGGTATTTTGAACGCAGTTCATCCAACACACCTTCTCTTTAATATCAATTATATGGAACAACTTGCGCGCGCGAAACATCTATTCACCACGTTATCTCAGGCGGAAAAGCTCATGTTTGTCGGTGCGGCTATCTCAGTCGTATCACTATTTCTCCCTTGGTATCGCGACCTGGATGCATGGGGTAAAGGAGATGTGTTTCTCGGGGTCACGGGGCCACTGTCGACTATCGGGTTCGTCGTATTTATACTTTCAGGAGCGGTACTTCTCAATCTGGCGGGCAAAGCGATGGGGAAGGAAATTCGCACGCTGAAAAAAATCAATCATCTCGCGTTGAAAGTGGCGGCGCAAAATCTGCTGATGATCGTCATCACGGCATCCATTTATTTCGATCCGAAATTCGGCGTGAATATTACTCTGAAAGAAACGGCCATTGGTATTTTTCTCTGTTTGGTAGGTTCTGTCATGACGGGAATCGGAGGCTATATGAAACGTTCAGAACCGCAGAGACGCGAGGTAAACGTGTTTGAAGAAGTCGAGGCTCACATTGAACGTATTCATAAAAAATTGGATTCTCAGACACCGGATGATGTACCTCTCGCGGAAAAACAATACAAGGCCATGCACGAAAAAGATGAAGATGAAAAAACGATACAGATGGAACTATGAAGCGAAGCGAAATAGTGCATCCCGAACCCATTACCAAATCAAATTATGACCGCAAAAGATAGTACGCAAGTATCAACCAATTACGACCGCGATGAAGGCTCGAATGTTGTGCTCGAGGAAAGGACGAGGCTGATGGAACTTCGCAAAAGAAGTATGGGTAAGGAGAGTTGCATCGTATTTTTCTGTAAGGACTGCGACAAAATCACACCGGTCACGAAGGTGAATAGAAGATACTCCTACACCTGCAATGTCTGCGGCACCAGAAATGTCGCCTTCGGCACTGAAGTCAGCATACGCAAGTTTTTTCATTTGCCGGACACAGAGGTTGCGGAGGAATGTTTGGAAGGGAGCAAAGCATAAGAAGACGTGTCATCACAGCGGGATCGGTACACGGATTATTTCAACAATTTCAAGAAGTGGTTGTTGACATCTTATTTCACATAAGATACACTATTGTCATATTTATGAAAAGTAAAAAAAACCTTTTGGAGCAGTTGAAGCCCTTGCCTCACTTCGGCAAAAGCACCGTATATCAGCTCGGTACACAGCTTGGACTTAAAAATACTACGATTGATACGTATATCAGCCGCTTTTTAAAGTACAGAGAGATTTTTCAGCTCAAAAAAGGATTGTATGTATCTACCGATTTTTTCGACAAGAATAAAAATGATATTTCCTATTCTTTTTATCTTGCCAATATTATCCGCACCCCCTCATATGTCAGCTCCTGGACGGCTCTCCAGTATTACAATCTCAGTACGGAAGCCATCCGCTCCATAGCTTCGGTGACACCTAAAGTGACAAGAGATTATAAGACAAAGGCAGGTGACTTTGCGTATCAGTCTATCAAAAAAAACTTTTTTTTGGATTTTATCCTCATCAAAGGGAAATTCAATTTTTTCATTGCCTCCCCTTCGAAAGCATTATTTGATTTATTGTATTTCAGAACTCGTCAATTTCGTGGCATTACATTCAAACATATTGAAACATTGATAGAAGAATTGAGGATAGACATTGATGAAATGGAGAAAAAAGAACAGGCAAAGTTTTATCTAATGATTAAAAAAAACTTTCATGAGTGAACAGATTCTTGCGCTATTGAAGAAAAGGCTTGATGATCTCACTGCTTACGAAGAGCTTTCTGCTGAAACACGTCGTAACATTCTCAAAGAGGAGCTACAGTTTTATGTGCTCAATTTTATTTATCACCATCCGGAATACGGTAAGTGGATAATGTATGGAGGTTCCTCGCTTCGTATTATTCACGGGCTTGATCGCATGTCGGTGGATCTGGATTTTGAAATTTCCCATGCGATAACCGAGAAATTTTTGGGGAAATTGGAAAAGGAGATTGAGAACCATTTCAAAAATACTTATGCTGCAGGAACTGATTTCCTCTCATTAAAAAAAACAACCGCAAGGGCCTTAAAAATAAAATTAAAATTGGTTAAGAA
>CAYHQD010000028.1:0-11790 GCA_964358905.1 uncultured Candidatus Peribacteria bacterium | reverse complement strand
ATCAAGCGGTAGATATTGGCTAAAGAATAAGGGAAAGAGGGAAAAAGCGCTCGCTTGCGCTCGCGCTTAGTTGACAGTGAGTGTCGCCTCACCTACTATGTGAACGTACACTCACTAATTCCAATTCTATGGACACCACACCAACCAAAAAACAGAAGGCGGTTCTCGAATTCATTGAAGAATATCAAATGAGTTATGGTAAATCGCCCACTTTGAGAGAAATGCGAGAACATTTTGGCGTTGCTTCGGATAACGGTATCTTGAAACATGTGCGGGGACTCGAGGTCAGAGGACTTCTCATGAAAGATGATACGCCGCGCGGTATCCAACTGCTTGCATCCGTGCGGGAGAAGTTGGACGCGGGTGCGGAAACGGCTTCGGTTCCGCTTCTGGGAACTGTCCCTGCGGGCGGACCATCTCATTCGGAGGAATATGTGCTCGATCGTATAAACGTGGACAAGCAGTTTATCCCCTCTCCCGAGCACACATTCATGCTACGCGTCACCGGTGAAAGTATGATCAATGCAGGTATCTATGAAGGAGACCTGGTGATGGCCGATACGCACAAAAAACCAAAATCACACGATATCGTCGTTGCGTTGATCGACGGAGAAAATACGATTAAGCGGCTCGTGCAAAAGGATGGAAAAGCTTATCTGCAGGCCGAGAATCCAGAGTATTCCGATCTGTATCCGGTGAACGAACTGCAGATGCAGGGTGTCGTGGTAGGACTGATTCGGCAGTATTAAATTATTCTATTC
This sequence comes from uncultured Candidatus Peribacteria bacterium, assembly GCA_964358905.1. Classification (GTDB taxonomy): domain Bacteria; phylum Patescibacteriota; class Gracilibacteria; order UBA1369; family JABINC01; genus CAYHQD01. The sequence continues at coordinate 11,029 of CAYHQD010000028.1, read as the reverse complement.
ACTCATATTCTTAACCCACCTCAATATGAAAAAGACTATCACTCCGCGCGATCTTATATATCGCACGCATTCTCGCTTTAGCGCCTCGTGCACCGGTTCTTTCTTACGTGTAATAATGCGAACTCTTTTTGGAAAGCATCGCATAGACACACACGGAGTCTACAGGATTGGTCAGACATTTGGCGGCAGAATTGCCATGTACTAGCATATTTTTTCCCGTAAGCCACTGCTCTGTAGGGGGAGCGGTGGCTTTTTTGTTGTACACTGCGAAGCGTAGCGAAGCAGTTCCATCTTCTACTGCAAGAAATTAATTTTATAGTACAATACTAACTATTTTCAACTCAATTTTTTTATGTCAAAAAGCGAATTAAGGCAAATACCCAATTGCGTGGGCACGGAAAAAATTATGGAAATGCTGAAAAGACCAGAATTGAATGATAAAAGTATTTCCAGTGTGCTTGAGGTTGCGAGGAATGAAGGCATCGAAGGTTCTCTTGTTTTAATCCGATCGAGAATCAGTGAAGAAGCGATTGTAGGCTGTAAGGATGCCGTGCATGCTATAAAAGCAGGGACAGCCGTATGTACTCGTAGTAAGCTCGGTACGGTTGTCGGTGCGAAGCCATGCATTTTCCATTCCAATCCCGAGGCGAGAACTTTGGAATTGCCAACGACGGAAGAACTCGAAAGAATGGCAAATGAAACTTTTGATGGTGTAGTCAATTCTGAATTGGCAGCTAGAGTAACAAATATACTTAGTCTTGCCTATAGAGGGCCGGAAGGGGAAAACCCAATCGAGTTTGATACAGAGGTGGCATTTAAATTTTTTAAATGCGAGTATTTGGATGGAATAAAAGATAAGAAAGGTGATGGATTTAGGATAAAATGTTTTGTTTTGAGTGCGGTATATCCCACGGAATTTCTCGCCGCTTCGCGGGATGATCCTAAATATGCTTCAAGCACTTTTAAACGTTTAGTGGGTAAAGATGGTACGCTCAGCAGAGAGGGACTCATTGCTCTCAAGGGGCTTACCCCGGAAGGGTTTTCCGCTTTGCCGCCTAAGCTGGACGTGGAAAGTGACGGCAAGCTACATCGTCAGCATTTTTTCTTTATACAAAAATGCGTTGAAGAGGGGGTTGAAAGTGGTACGTAAAGAAAGTAAAGTGCTGACGCTCGTACATTCGTCCGTGCATTTATATTTCCGTAGGCATGACTGAAAAACATCTGACACCGATGATGAAGCAGTACTTCGAGATCAAGCAACGCTATAAAAATGCGATGCTTTGGTTTCGGTTGGGGGATTTTTATGAAATGTTTGGCGAGGATGCGATAGTGGCGAGTAAAATTCTCGGATTGACGCTCACTGCGCGCAACAAGGGACATGACAGCGAAGTGCCGATGTGCGGAGTGCCGCATCATGCCGCGGAATCATATATTGCGCGGCTTACAAAGGCCGGTAAAAATGTAGCGATGTGCGACCAGCTCAGTGATCCGAATTTGCCGGGTATCGTGAAGCGAGATGTAGTGCGAGTGATAACTCCCGGGACGACCTTGAGTGCGGCGATTTTGGAGGAAAAGGCGAATAATTATGTAGTTGGCGTGGTTGGAGTGGGAGCTGACACGGGAGCCGCTTCTCCCGCCAGGGCGGGATCAGCGCTGGCAATGGCAGTTTGTGATATAACCACGGGGGAATTCAAAGTTACCTATGTGCCGCGTGAGGGTCTAAGTGAAGAATTGGGCAGATTGCAAGTGGCGGAGGTGGTGGTGAATGAAGGGCGAAGTGAAATTCTTAAAGAACGTGTCACGACATCGCACACTTTTTTTGGTGATGCGAATGAATTTCTAAAAGCACATTTTAAAGTGCTGAATCTCGAAGGATTTGGAATTGAACGGGAACCTGCGCTGAAATCTGCGGCGGCGCTTTTGCTCTCTTACTTAAAAGAAACTCAAAAAACAGAGCTTGCACATGTGCATGAGATACGACGATATACGATTGATGAATGCATGATGCTGGATGAGACGACGATCACCAATTTGGAACTGGTGACTACGATGCGAGATCATACGAGAGAAGCCTCGCTTCTTGGCCTGATGGATCGGACGATGACTGCCATGGGCGGGCGACTTTTGAAAAACTGGTTGCTTCATCCGCTTCAGTCCGGGAAAGAAATAGAAAACAGACTTGGGGCGGTGGAAGAGTTCTGTGTCGAGGGCACGCAACGTGTGGCGTTGCGCGAAGTGTTAAATACAGTCGCAGATATAGAACGCTTGGTTGGAAAAATCTCTCTCAACTCCTGCGCGCCGCGCGATCTAAGCGCTCTCAAAGATTCTCTTCTAAAAGTGACTGAACTGAAACATATAACTTCGGAGTGTTCATCGGAATTTTTACGTATGTTGTATGGACAACTGTATGAACATAGTGAGCTCACTGATTTTTTGGCGAAGTCGCTCGCGAATGAATTGCCCGCACAATTAAAAGACGGATGGGTGATAGCGCCGGGTTTTCATGCCGAGCTAGATGAACTTCGTGATATTCAAAAAAATGCGAAAACATTACTTACCGAACTGGGTGCGAGAGAGGGTGAGAGGACGGGTATCGGTTCTCTCAAAGTGAAATTCAATACGGTATTTGGTTACTATATCGAGATCTCAAATGCGAATAAGCATCTCGTACCCGCGGACTATATTCGAAAACAAACTTTGGTGAATGCGGAACGTTATATCACTCCTGAGCTCAAAGAACTTGAAGAGAAAATTCTCACTGCGGAGGAGAAAATTCTCTCGCTCGAGCGTCAGCTTTTTGAACAGATTAAAAATGAAGTTATCAGTCATGCGTCCACTATTCTCATGACCGCATATGCGATTGCGCAGCTCGATGTATGTACTGCGTTTTCACAACTCGCAAAAGAAAAAAACTATATACGCCCGCAGATCGTTGAAGATGGTGTACTCGAAATCAAGGGCGGGAGACATCCGGTGATCGAATCGTTGAATTTCGCACAATCTTTTGTGCCAAACGACACACTGCTGTATCCGCAAGGTGAACATATCATGCTCATCACTGGTCCGAATATGGCGGGTAAATCCACATATCTTCGACAGGTCGCACTCATCACATTGCTCGCGCATATCGGATCTTTTGTACCCGCGATATCGGCGAAAATCCCGCTGACAGATAGAATTTTCACACGTGTCGGCGCATCGGACAATCTCTCGCGCGGACAGAGTACATTCATGGTTGAGATGCAGGAGACATCATATATTTTGCACCACGCGACGGAGCGCAGTCTGATAATTCTCGACGAAATCGGACGTGGTACTTCCACCTATGACGGCGTGAGCATCGCTTGGGCGATTTTGGAATATGTGCACGACATTTTAAAAGCAAATACTCTTTTTGCGACGCACTATCATGAACTTATCGCAGTCGCGGAAAAATTACCCCATGCATGCAACTGGTCGGTGCAGGTCGCGGAAACGACTGCGGAAAATAATAGCGAGAAAAAGATAGTGTTTCTCTACAAAGTAATTCCAGGTGGTGTGGATCGCTCGTACGGAATTGAAGTCGCACGTCTCGCAGGTCTGCCTCGAGAAGTTATCAATAGGGCGAAAGATGTCATGGCGACTCTCGAGGAGGGTGACGGGGAGGATGAGGGGGAGGGGTACGCTTCTCCGCTACGCTCCGCAGTACGCTCCACAGTGCTTTCAAAATCACGTGTATCGGAGAATCAGCGTGGACTTTTTGAAGCCGCTGATGCTCACGCTGAGCGTGTGCACAAAGCCTTGCGGGAAATTGATCCTATGAATCTTACGCCGATGGAGGCACTTCAAAAACTTGATGAATTAAAAAAACTCCAGAGCGAAAAATAAATTCCCACATGCAAGTTGCCACCGACCGCTATATTTCCGGCCTCTCATCCAATATATGGAAAATGTACGTAATTTCCACGTTGTTTTCATTTTTGCTGATCATGCCGGTCATCACGCTTTTTTATCAGATTGAGATAGGTATGAGCATGCGTAGCATTTTTATTTTGCAGGCTATCTTTTCCGTTTCAATGCTTCTTTTTGAAATTCCTTCCGGATATTTCGCGGATAAAGTAGGGAGGAAAATTTCAATTCTCTCTGGTGCGATTTTCATCGTATTCTCCACGGGTATTTACTCTGTTTCACAATCATTTTTTCATCTTGCCATCGCCGAAATATTGCTCGGTGTCGGTTTCGGATTTGTATCCGGAGCGGATTCTGCGCTCATATATGACAGTCTGCTCGCGCTGGGGAGGAAGGATGAATATAAAAAAATCAAATGGCTTATTTTGTATTTCGGTTTACTCTCTAATATAACGTTTGTGATGGTGTGGTTTACCCAGCCATATTGGAAAGAGATAGGTGTGCCACTTGCATTATTCGGAGTGCTATGGGCGATGTTGCAATTCTCTGTCGGTATATTCTCCTTGCTTGCTCATAAATTCGAGTCGCTTTTTGGACGAGGCAAATTGCTTACGTCGCTTCCGTTTTTAGCATGCGGCGCGTATGTAGTTTTGGGAATGTTCCATTCGGTATGGATGGCTTTGGTGATTTTAGTATTTTATTTTGTGCGCGGCATTCATGCACCGCTCATCAGAGCGTATGTGAATGAACTGGTGGATTCGAGCAGACGCGCTACGGTTTTGTCGCTCATGCAATTTATGTTTCGTATTATTTTTGTTATCGTCGGACCGTTCATCGGGTGGGTGGCGGACCTTTATTCATTGTCAGTTGCATTCGAATTATCGGCGGCGCTATTTATAGTCAGCGGCGCTATTGCGCTTTTGTATTTAAAAAAATATAGTGTCATCTCATGAATCACATAAAAATTTTACCGGATACGCTGATAAATCAAATTGCGGCGGGTGAGGTCGTGGAACGGCCGAGTTCCGTGGTGAAAGAATTGGTGGAAAATAGCATAGACGCGAATGCGTCTAAAATCAGTGTTGAAGTTGAAATGGGTGGGAAGAAGCTTATCAAGGTAGTTGATAACGGATGCGGAATCGCGCGTGAGGATTTGCCGCTCGCGCTTGAACGTCACGCAACAAGTAAAATCAAAACCCAGGAAGATTTATTCAAGATTGCGACACTCGGATTTCGCGGCGAGGCGCTTGCAAGTATCGGTTCGGTGGCGCAGTTGAAAATTGCGTCAAAACCGGCCGGCGGTATTTCCGGATACATGATAAAAAACAACGGGGGGAAGTATGGCGATATCGAGCCGTGCGGCATGGCCGAGGGTACCGAGGCCACTGTCGAGCAGATATTTTTCAATACTCCCGCGCGTCTCAAATTCTTAAAAACGGATGCGACGGAATTCGAGCATATCACCAGGTATCTCACTGACGTCGCGCTGATGTTTCATGAGATTCATGTGAAGTTAATTGCAGACGGAAGGATGGTGATGGACTACCCTCCGACGCGTGATCTCTTTGAACGCGTGTCGAATGTGTGCGGCGCCGGTATTGCCAAGGAATTGGTCGCGGTTGAATTTTTGGGCGGGGAGCTCCGTGTGCGCGGATGGGTGGGGAAGCCCGGTATCGCCCGTTCCAACAGACAGAGCCAGTATCTTTTTGTGAATGAACGCCCTGTGGAAAGCGGGATAATTTCTCGTGCGGTTCAGAATGCATATGCATCACTTCTTCCTTCAGGGAAGTATCCGTTTTTTATTCTTCATATTGAAGTGCCGTATGAAAAAGTCGATGTGAATGTCCATCCGCGAAAAAAAGAAGTGAAATTTCTTTCCCAAAGTGAAGTCTTCCAGGCGGTACAAGCAGCTTCGAAAAAAGCACTGGAAGGAAATACTCTCGCACCTGAAATTGATGGCAGCACTGCACGAAGTTATTGGAATACGGAAAAAATATTTTCTTCGCTAAGCGGAGCTAGAGCGGAGGCTCCCATTTCAGTAATGTTTTCCGAAGAAATGTTTGCGCAAACCACAGATGATTTTTCTTCTGATCAGCGTATTCATCAACCTCTCATTTCCGGTCTGCGTGTCATTTGCCAAATCGCAAACAGTTATATTCTTGCGCACGGTGAAGAGGGGATCGTGATTATAGACCAGCATGCCGCTCATGAACGGGTGATGTACGAATATTTTCTCCAGCGGGCCGAGAAGAAAATCACTGAGAAAAATACGGAAGTACAACAACTGCTCACTCCCGCCGTACTCGAACTCGCACCGCATGAAGTGGCGCTTCTCATTGAAGAAAAGGCGACATTCGTCGCCTTGGGATTCCAGATAGATCCATTTGGCGGAAATACGTTTCATGTCCACGCCGTGCCATCGCCACTTGCGAAAAGTGATATCGCAAAAGTCCTTCGAGATGTCCTTGATGACCTCAAAGAAGGTTCTGCGAAACATGTGCAAGAACCACAGCATCGGACGATTTGTTCCATGGCCTGTCGCAGTGCGATCAAATTCGGCCAGCAACTTTCTTTTGAGGAAATGTCCGCCCTGCTCCTTTTGCTTCGTGCCACTACTCAGCCTCACACCTGCCCTCACGGTCGCCCCACGCACGTGAAACTGACATTCAGTGAACTGGAGAAGCGGTTTGGGCGGAAATAATTACAGCCCCATCTTTTTCAGCCACTTGCCGGTGAGGGAGGCTTTTTCCATGTGGGCGACTTCTTCGGGAGTGCCGGTTGCCACCACTTCGCCCCCGTTATTGCCGCCTTCGGGACCGAGATCCACGATATAATCCACGGATTTGATGACGTCGAGATTGTGTTCGATGGTGAGTACGGTGTTGCCTTTTTCGACCAAGCGCACGAGCACTTCAAGCAGTTTCGCCACATCATCGAAATGCAGGCCGGTAGTGGGTTCATCGAGGACATAAAATGTCTGACCGGTCGAGCGTTTGGAAAGTTCTGTGGCGAGTTTGATACGCTGAGCTTCTCCACCGGAGAGCTGAGTAGCAGGTTGTCCGAGATGGATATATCCGAGCCCCACTTCACTCAATGTGACGAGCTTGTTTTTTATCGCGGGAATGGCGGTGAAAAATTCCAACGCTTCATCCACGGTGAGGTCGAGTACTTCGGCGATATTTTTTCCGCGGTAAGTCACTTCGAGTGTTTGGTCGTTGTATCGTTTTCCATGACATATTTCACAGGATACATATACATCGGGGAGGAAATGCATCTCGATTCTTTTTACCCCGTCTCCTTCGCAGGATTCACAGCGTCCGCCCTTCACATTGAAGCTGAATCTTCCAGCTTTGTAGCCGCGCAATTTTGATTCCGGCATGCCGGTAAAAAGATCGCGCACGTCGGAAAATAGGCCGGTGTAGGTCGCGGGATTGGAGCGCGGAGTGCGCCCGATCGGCGATTGATCTATATTGATTATTTTGTCGAGATGATGGATGCCGCGTATTTCATCATGCAGACCAGGTACGGTTTTTGCGCCGTTGAGTTCCGCGGAAAGTGCGTTGACGAGAATCTCATTGATGAGAGTGGACTTTCCCGAACCCGATACTCCCGTGATCCCGATGAAAGTGCCCAGCGGCAGTCTCACATGTATATTGCGCAGATTATTTTCGCGTGCACCGAATATTTCAAGAAACTTGCCATTGCCCTTACGTCGTTTTTTTGGAGTGGGGATGGATTTCTTTCCGGAGAGATATAATCCGGTGATCGAATTTTTATCTTTCATGATTTCCTGCGGAGTACCGGCCGCGATTACGCGGCCTCCATGCTTGCCCGCTCCCGGCCCTATGTCCAGGATATAATCGGCGGCGTGCATGGTATCTATGTCATGTTCAACTACGATCACAGTATTCCCGAGATCGCGGAGTCCGATCAACGTACGTATCAATTTCTCATTGTCATTTTGATGCAGTCCTATCGAAGGTTCGTCGAGGACATACAAGACTCCCTGGAGTTGTGAGCCGATCTGTGTGGCTAGTCGTATGCGTTGAGCTTCTCCACCAGACAGAGTGTTCGCGCTTCGATCGAGGGTGAGGTAAGTTAGCCCCACATTTTCCAGAAACTTCAGGCGGTCGCCAACTTCTTTCACGATGGGCTCGGCGATTATTTTTTCACTCGCAGTCAACTTCAGTTTTTGTAAAAATTCCTTGGCTTGATCCACAGCAAGTTCGGTCATATCTATGATGGATTTTTCACCGAGCGTGATAGAAAGAATCTCGGGTTTGAGACGTTTGCCTTTGCATGAAGGACACGGAAGAATGCGCATGTATTCTTCGAGTTTTTTTCTCACATAATCCGAATCGGTTTCTCCGTAGCGGCGTTCGAGATTGGGTATGACGCCTTCGAATGTCGTTTGATACTGGCCGATGGTGCCTTCTCCCTTATCCATACTGACACGATATTTTTCTTCACCAGTTCCTGCGAGAATGAGTGCCATGATCTCATCGCTTAAATTTTCAATAGGTTCGTGAATCGAGAAGTTTTTTGTTTTTGCAACCGCGCCGAGGATACGGTTGTACCAGGTCAGGTGAGAAGTGGTCGCCGCCCAGGGTTGGATGGCTCCTTCCGCAAGCGTCAGTTTTTTGTTGGGAATAACCAGCTCTCGGTCGATTTCCAATTTGGTGCCTAGTCCGTGGCAGGTCTCACATGCGCCGTGTGGCGAATTAAACGAAAAATTTCTTGGTTCGATTTCGCTTAGCGATATCTCGGGATGATGCGGGCAGGCAAAATTTTCCGAAAATATCCATTCTTTTTTCGAATCATGTTCCTGAATAATGATGACACCGTTGCCGAACTTCAGCGTGGTTTCTATGGAGTCGGCGAGTCTCGATCTTTCCGGATTTGGCGTTTCGATTTTTTCTCCGGTAGAGAGTTTCTCGTATGTTTTCTGAAAATTCTTCACCGCCAGACGGTCGATCACTATCTCTATCGAATGCCGTTTGTTCTTGTCGAGTGTGGGAAGTTCGAGAATATTAAACACTTCTTTATTGACGCGTACCCTCACAAATCCGCTCTTCTTTATTTTCTCAAACACCTCATTGTGCTGTCCTTTTCGACCTCGTACCTGTGGTGCGAGAAGGAGGAGCTTTTTTCCCGCTTCCATATTTGCCGCAAAATCTACTATCTGACTGGAGGACTGTCGCGAAAGGTCCCCATTGCATTCGGGACAATGCGGGTGTCCGATCTTCGCATAGAGCAGACGCAGATAATCGTAAATCTCCGTCACCGTTCCGACTGTGGAACGCGGATTTCGCGTCGAGGTTTTTTGGTCTATGGAGATGGCGGGCGAGAGACCTTCGATGGATTCCACTTCGGGTTTTTCCATGAGTCCGAGAAACTGTCGCGCATATGTCGAAAGGCTCTCCACATAGCGACGTTGCCCTTCTGCGTAAATTGTGTCAAATGCGAGTGACGACTTTCCCGATCCAGAAAGTCCGGTGATGACCGTGAGCTGGTCGCGCGGTATTTCCACTGTGATATTTTGCAGGTTATGCACCTTTGCGCCCTTCACCACGATTTTATTTTGAGCCATGTTTCTCTGCGGTCATAAAATACATCTCACATAACATGAGACTCCCATTAATAGGCTCCTGCCATTGTAGCACCCTTTTGAAAGAACTCAAGACTGTTTAACTTTCCGAAGCCAGAGTGATTCTTGCTTTCCCAAAACCAGGAACACTCAATCTAGAAAAAGTGTTCGGACGAACACTTTCACATCAAATAAAAGGCTTAGAATAGCAATTCGCATTTCGAAAAACGCCATTTGAGAAGTACATAGACGGAGTGATGCCGGACGGATTCCAAACGACACTCGCCACCGGACAGAAAAAAACTTGTCATGATGCTCGATCATAGCATAGGATTTTGGCTTTCCCAAAAACCTAATCACTTCTTTTATAAATGGAAACTAACTTTCCGAAGTCCTTTCCGTGCTCACGCGTCCGTATTCAACATGGTCATCTTTTTTATCAAAAAGATAATCGAGCACGAGATAGCCGATGACCAAGTAAGGGAAGATGACATAGGTCCAACCGATTTCCAGGAATATATCAAATACCGCGTGAAGCGCCACTGCGACGAGTAAGCCTTCGATAATTTTTTCCTCATGGAATAATTTTTCACTGCGGATATTGGTGAGGCGGTGCAACCACCTCGTGAATAGGCAACGATTTTTGATGATTTCCTGTTGGTATACCGGATCCGAAAAATACGCGATGCCGTAAAAATATCCGTACATGCCCGAGAAAAGGATATGTGCGAAAGTCGAGAAAATCGAACGGAAGATAAATGCAATGAAAAATTGTTCGTTGCCCTGTCCAACCCAGATGAAATAAAAATACATGATGTTTTCTATAAACGAGAATCCGAGTGACGCGATGATGCTGTACTCGATGGCGTCGTCTATGGATTTGAATTTATTTTGATCCACCATTTTGACGGCAAAGTGTTTCATGTATTCTTCGATAACGCCGACGAACATGAAGACGAGGATGACCCCCAACGGGATACTAAAAAGTGAGAGGAATGAAATGTTTATATCGTTTAGTTTTTCCGAGTGCAGGAAGATGTTCAATCCGGGAAAAAACGACCAACTGCCTTTGTAGATAAGGAGCGGGATGACGGAGAGTACGCCGGCGATAAAGGTGAGCGTGACGAGTTTGCGAGGTTCGGGCTGTTTCTGATAGTAGAGATAGCCCCAGATGTATGCCGGAAAACATGCGAAGAAAAACGCAACGAGGAGCTTGAATATATCTACATCGACATTAAGTGTGCCGCTGAGGGCTTCGATAATTGCGCTGGTGGTAGGCATGTGTACATTAAATATCCTTGCATTATAACACAATTACGAATGAAGCGCAAAGTCGTACCCTTTGACAAAAAGTATCCTCACTGCTTCTTCACTTTTCCTCCTTCCACGTGCCACACGGTTTTGGCATCGCGAAAGCGGGTAAAGTGTTCCGGGGAGTTGGTGGTGATGAACGTTTGGTAAGGCTTGATGAGGTGGAGAAGTTGGGTTTGGCGCTCATTGTCGAGTTCGGAAAACACATCGTCGAGCAGGATGACCGGCTTCTTCTCCCCTTCG
>CAYHQD010000027.1:3166-12465 GCA_964358905.1 uncultured Candidatus Peribacteria bacterium | reverse complement strand
CCGCATACCAATGCGCGAAGCACATTTCCCCCTATATTTACTTTACACACACTTAATTTGTCGGCATCGGGGTGTTTTTTTATTTCCTTCACTTGTCCCACGTACATATGGTCGTATTCTTCCGCCTGGGACTCTATGCCCTCCACTTCCGCCGTACGAAGCGTCACCAATTTGCCGAGTTCTTTCGGCTCCATTTCAGGTACATCCACGAATTGTTTTATCCAGTTAAGTGAAAGTTTCATATTTGACTTAAGTTCCTAGGTGGTTCGTTACAAGATTAAGGTTATCAGAAAACATTTTCTGTCGGCTGTCCATTTTTTCTCCGGGGGAATTCTTGACTAAATGATTCATTCGTTGTGTTTTGAGTATATGTGTAGGTAGGCAATGTGAGGCTTCCTGTGTACGCTTTTGTTAATGGAATTGTTCTACGAATCGCAAATCACCACTTCTGAGATGGCGAATATCTTCTATTTTGTAACGCATCATAAGCAGGCGATCGAGACCGAATCCAAACGCCCAACCTTGATATTTTTTCGGATCGATCCCTCCCGATTTCAGTACAAACGGATGTACCATACCCGCACCCATAAATTCAACCCACCCCGTACCTTTACAGGTACGGCATCCCCTCTCCCTTTTTTCATTCTCGATTTCGTTCCGTTTGCCGGTTCCGTCACAGAGTAAACACGAAAAATCCAGTTCAAATCCCGGCTCTACAAATGGGAAATAGCCCGGACGGAACCGGACCTTCACCTCTTTTTTAAAAAGTTTTGTAAGAAATTCCCTCATCACTCCTTTGAGTGATGCGATGGAAATATTTTCATCCACGAGTAGCCCCTCCACTTGATCAAATGTATGTTCATGAGTCGCGTCGAGCGCTTCATTTCGGAATACGCGCCCGGGTATGATGATGCGAATGGGAGCCCCGTACTTGAGCATATTGCGCACTTGCCCTGGAGACGTCTGAGTTCGCAGGAGAAGTTTCCCGAATTTCGGATCAGTCTCTTTGTCGAGAAAAAAAGTGTCCTGCATATCGCGCGCCGGATGATGTCCAGGCACATTGAGCGCATCAAAGTTGTAATACTCCGATTCCACTTCCAGTCCGTCGGCCACCGTAAATCCCATCGAGTTAAAAATAGTTTCGACTTCGTATTGAGTTTGGGAGAGAGGGTGCACGGAACCCATCTCCGGCGCGCGCCCCGGCGCAGTGAGGTCAATCCACTCGTCCGTGAGTGCCTTTGAGAGCGACTCCTTTTCCACCACTTCACGTCTGGTTGCAAACGCGGCTTCCAATTCCTTTTTCACGTCGTTCGCAAGTTTGCCGAGGATCGGTTTTTGATCCGCCGGCACGTCTTTTAATCCGGTGAGGATTTCCGTCAACTCTCCTTTTCGTCCCAAAATTCGCACATCCAATTCTTGGATTTCATCCAACGTACCGCACTTCGCCAGCGCCTCCGGCACCTTGTTTTTGATCTGTTCGAGCTTCTCTTTCATTCTTTTTATTCTCAAAATTAAGCATTCCCACTTTATAGAATTGCCTCAAAAATGCAACGAGAGATGTGTGCGTGGATATTCTAGAACTCTCTACTAAAATAACTCTATTTGCTTCGATTGTTGTTCTTGAATATTTTTACTCATTTTTTTTTGAGCTTCTAAAAGCCACTTTAGTGGAACATAGTCTTGAGTTAAACCGAAATAGGGTGTCTGCCCTATTTTTTCTTTTTCTTCAATTATATTATTTTCTTTCAGTGGTTTAAAATAATAACCAGAAACATTTGTGCGAGCTAATTTAAATAATTCAGCCACTTCTTTTTGGCTTATGTATTTATCCGCCGTCGCAAGATATTTTAATATGTTTTTTTGCTCATCTGTCAACTTCATCACGCGCTCTATTCTCTCCCAGCGCTCTTTACCAAGTAATAACATAGCCTCATTTGCTGTAAGTGTTGTTTTACTAAGCTTATCTGCATTCTGTCCTAAAATATCCCTTACGCTAGACATAATAGAACGAATATCTCCATTATAGAGATCATACAAGCGAAAAATCACCTCATCCTCTATTGGTTTTATGTATTTTTGGACGTCGCCAGACTGTAATATTTCCATTCTTTCTTCGAATGCCTTTGTCATTTCCGTTTTACTTAGCGGATTTACCTTTAAAGGTGTTTGATAAAAAATACCTTTCACTCTTTGTTGTGACGAAATTATGTCACTAAATAAATTTGAAGGACCCAAAAAAAGAGAATAAACATCCTTTATTTGCAAAATGTCTCGTATTTCATTAAAGAACTCTATTACACTTCTTTTATTTTCTTTATTTGCTAAAACAACATCAAAATTATTTACATGGACAATTAAACCGGAATACTTTCTCCCGTTAATTTCATTCATTTTTATAAATTCTACAAGTTCTCCAAAATAACCTTCAAGTGTAGCTGTTGAAAGTTGAATTGGCTGAACCGTACTTTTACCTCGACCAACATCGGCACCAAAACCAAAAGCCGAAACACCCATAGAAATATCAATACTTTGACTAATATCAACAATTTTATTGAGTTTATCGAGGAGTGGATTTTTTAGTAATTCAGGTTGTATTAATTTAATTTCTCTTAAAACCGACCCAATTATCTCAATAAGAAAGCTTCTTTTATTTAACAGATCTTTAGAGGCCTCAATTTCTCTTCTAAAAGAAAAAAGTAATTTTGCTTTTTCGTATTTCCAGATAAATTTATGAAAATTAACTAAACTTGTTTTACCAACGCCAACTGATCCACAAATCGCCAAACAAAGCCGATCGCTCGATTCAAAAAGACTATTAAGAAAATTTCTTTCCTCATCTCTTCCAACAAAAACTTTTTCTATTGGCAAATCGCCTCCTTCAATAAGAGCGGAGGTATCAAAAGGGTCTTTTTTCAAACCAAACTGTTGCCAGTTAATTGGTTGCATATTCTATATATATAGTACTTATATGATTTTACTATAAGTCTAATACTCTATTGTAAACAATGCAATATGGACTTTCCTCAAAAATAAATAGAATATCAATTTTTCTATATATCAATCCAATTGAGCATATGAAAAGGAAAACCAAACTTTTGAACACAGATCCTAAGGTTGTCACGAAATAGAATTACCTCGAAAATGCAACGAGAGATCACGGCTTAATTAAAGGTCATTGTGTCCTCATCCTCCTCCCAACTGGCATCTACGTCGCTGGTGGCATTTGAATTTATGTTGAAACTGACCGAGTCCGTGCCAGTACCACCTGGACCTGTACAAATTATGTTATACGATCCACTGCTCATGCGGTTGTATAATATGAGTGAACCATTTGCTGGCCTGTTGCCCGCTTCCGTAGTAATTGCGCAAAATGTGGCGTTAATTGAAGTCCATGAAAGCGTTAAAGCATCTCCGTAGTTTATCGTGATTGGTCCATTACTTCCATTTCCCCTTAAATCTACGGTTGCGGGAGGCGTTCTCAACGTCAACTCCGGACTCATATACTTTTCAGACTTAGCTTTTTTTGATGAAGGATATGAAAGCAGAGAATTATACCAATATCGTACTTTGTACTCGAGTTTATATCATATTGAGTCCCTAAACGAGACTCTTTTTATGAAAGAGCTTTAACGGGAGATGGGAAATGTTTACTGAATTTTACCAGCAGCAAACGTTTCGAGCTTTCGGTCTAGAATAAGTTGCTGAATCAACTTTAATGCCCGTTGAACGGTCGGTCATTGGAAGAATTGCCTTATTTCGTCCAGGATTACCATGATAACCATGCAGATTTCCATGCCGTGCGGCGTTCTGCCGTATATGCGTTCCCATGTTTTAACGATCACGCGTTTTGCCTTAGTAATATCGTCTACCGCATACTTTGCCGTATTGGGGCTGATTATTTGAACCGCGACCGATCGTTCAACCCGCCTGAAATCCTTGTGAGTGGAATCCGCTCCATATCCCCCCAAGGTAATGGCAAGATTCGGGTTTATCCCACTGACTTTAGTATCCCCCCTTTCCGTTACCCCGCCAGCCACTCTGCCGTTCCCAAAGTGCATTTGCCAGAGCCTTCTTATTCTTGACCTCACAACCGTCACCCGCGTCAATTCAACGCCTGTCAGCATGGCAATAAGTGCGTGCCCCGCTTCATGCAGGGCAGTATCTTCTATTGCAAATTCGGCCAAGGCGCGACTAGTGGGGTCACTTAGCAGCCATGCAATCAAGTCTGTGAAACAGAATGCGTCACTGTTTTGCCTGCTCCAGTTGAGTTGCGGGCAGTTCACTTTCCTCCGGCGGGACAATATTGTACGGGTTTTCTCGAGGCATACTTTTCGAAAGTTAGCGCTATGTGCTGGGGGCGTATTTTAACATAAAAATAAATTAACGCAACCCGTTCGCGCAAAAAAAAGCTCCGCGATCCCGAGGGACTACGGAGCTTTATTGTAATAACGTGAAATGTTATTTGCCCGATTATCCGAAGATAAAAGGGGGAGACGCTTCCCCGACGAGTCGGGGTCGCGCGTTAACGCACTGCATCCTTAAGAGATTTGCCGGCTTTGAAAGCAGGAACTTTCATTGCAGGGATCTTGATCTTTTGAGATGGGTTTCGTGGGTTCACACCAGTGCGAGCCGCTCTGTGTGATACACGGAAAGTTCCGAAACCGGTAAGGGTTACGTTGTTTCCCTTTTTGAGAGAACCTGTTACTGCAGAAAGGAGAGCTTCGAGAGCTTCACCTGCTGCCTTCTTTGTAATGCCAGCGGCGTTAGCCATAGCATTGACCAAGTCTGTCTTTGTCATGTTAAGGTTGTTAAGGAAATAATAAAACCAGAGGGATTATAGACATCCTCCGTGAGAATTCAATTCCTTTTTCATTTTAGCCCCTTTCTAAGCCAAAAAACAAAACTTTCATGCGGTCAACGCAACTTTTTTGGCTAAGGTGAGCGGTTTGCCAATCTAAAACGGCAATGTCAAGCCACTTTGTTGCCATCATGGCGGATGGTGCTTAGGAAATATTTAAGGGGTTTACGCAACGAAAAAGAGCACTGGAAAATGCCAGTTTTAGCTTCTTAAAGCCATTATTTTTTCGCTGTGCAGGTCGGGCACACCACGTGAGATCCGTCCTTGAGGTGCTTTTCTGTCAGCAGGCCGCCGCATTTTTTGCATTTATCGCCAGTCGGCTTGTCCCAATATGCCGTCTTGCACTTAGGAAACTTGTTGCAGCCGTAGAATATTTTACCTTTTTTTGAATGGCGTTCGACAATCTGGCCGTCCTTGCAATTTGGACAGTGCACCCCCGTGGTTTTCACAATGGACTCTATATTTTTGCATTTTGGGAACGCACTGCACGCAAGGAATTCACCATAGCGACCTGTCTTCACCTCCATCGGCGAGTCGCACTTCGCGCATTTTTTCCCGCTCAGCTTTTTCTCCAGAGCTTTCATTTCTTCGCTTTTCTCCGGCGCTTCTCGACCTGCGATAGGTTTTGCGAATTTGCATTCCGGATAGTTTGAACATGACAGGAATTTCCCGAAACGTCCAAATTTCACTTTCATAGGTGACTTGCACTTCTCACATACTTCGTCAGTCTCATCCTTGATGAGATCATCTTTGTTAAGTGACTTCATTTTTTCTTCGATATTTTTATGGAACGGCGTGTAAAATTCCTCTATCAGTGGCCTCCACTTTATCTTGCCAAGTGCGATTTCATCCAGATCCTCTTCCATTTCGCGCGTGAAACCGTAGTCCACAATATCGGGGAAGTGTTCGACGAGTACATCAGTGACGATTTCCGCGAGGTCGGTGGGTTTAAGCGCTTTAGCTTCTTTCTCTATATAGCCGCGCGTCATAATGGTGGAGATAGTTGGTGCATAGGTGGACGGTCTACCGATACCTTCCGCTTCCAGTTTTTTCACGAGACTTGCTTCCGTATAGCGTGCTGGTGGCTTGGTAAAGTGCTGTGTTTTCTCAATTTTTTTGAGAGCGAGGACTTCGCCTTCTTTGACTTGAGGTAGACGCATAACATCCTCTTCTTCGGCCGTATCGTCGGTGCCCTCTTCGTATACTTTTAAAAACCCGTCGAAAGTTATTGTCTGTCCTACTGCGTGAAGAGTGTAGTCCTTCACCTCGGTTTCTATCGTGAGTTGGTCAAGTTCAGCTTCCGCCATTTGGCATGCGATGGCGCGTTTCCATATCAGTTCATAGAGATGGAGCTGATCTTTTGTCAGGAATCCCCTTACCCTTTCCGGAGTATGATTGAAATGTGTTGGGCGGATCGCCTCATGAGCCTCTTGAGCACCCTTTTTACCTTTGAAGAAACGTGGTTGAGGGAGGGTGTATTTTTCACCGTACTCCTTATTAATAAGGTTTCGGATCGAACCGAGAGCCTCCTGCGCGAGATTGAAAGAATCCGTACGCATATAGGAGATAAGACCTATCGGCTCGCCGTCTATTTCGACACCTTCGTAAAGTTGTTGTGCGACCATCATCGTCTTCTTCACCGAAAAGCCGAGCTTACGGGACGCCTCTTGCTGGAGAGTGGAAGTGATGAAGGGCGGCGCGGGATAACGGTGTACTTGTTTTTTCTCAACACGTGAAACCGTGTAGGTCTTTTCATCAATTTCTTTTACCACGCGAAGCGCTTCCTCTTCATTTTTCACATGTATATCTTTGCCCGCTTTTTTCACCAGTTCAAGTATGATTTCGTCCTTTCCATTCGTCAAAGTGTGCGCTTTTATCTTCCAAAATTCGACCGTTTTGAAATTGTGAATTTCGCGTTCTCGCTCTACCACAAGTCGTACAGTTACCGATTGCACTCTCCCGGCGGAGAGCCCGTAACGGACCTTTTTCCAGAGTAGCGGGGACAATTCATAACCAACCAAGCGATCGAGTATACGGCGCGCCTGCTGTGCGTCTATGAGATTTTGATCCAACTCTCTTGGGTTTTCTATAGCATGTTGTATCGCGGTTTTTGTGATTTCGTGGAATACGATTCTATGTACGGATGTCTTCTTCCGATTAATTTTTAAGGCCTCAAGCAAATGCCAACCAATCGCCTCTCCTTCACGGTCCTCGTCCGTTGCGATCCAGAGAGTGGTGTGGGCATTGATCTTTTCGCTGAGCTTTCTTATCGTTTCTTTCTTGTCCGGCGTGACGGTGTAGAGCGGAGTAAACCCATCCTTGATTTCTATGCCCATCGTGGATTTCGGCAAATCGCGCACATGCCCCATGGAAGCCATCACGGTGTAATCACCGCCGAGGAATTTGGAAATGGTTTTGCACTTCGCTGGAGATTCTACGATGACGAGATTTTTTGACATGGGCTGGTAAGTTGGAAATTAGGTTCGCATGGCACGCTTCTTAAAATAAGGGAAGAAAGCTGAAAGTCAAAGAGAAAAGTGTCGCGGGGGAGTTCTAGTCGTATCCTGGAAGGAATTAAAACTTTCCCAAAACCGTTGTCACAACAGTTTTGGGATAGCCTTTCCTCTCTTGACGAGATAGAGAGAGGGTAGGCTGCGGGGGATTGGAAGAAATCGGGTGGAGATACGGTTAGGCATATATTTCCGTAAACGGAAGATTTGAAATCATCGTATCAATTTGGTTATCACTCACCGTTCTTGAATAGTAGATTTGTATCATTTCAGTACTCTTTTGGGTACCAACGACCCCCCAATTGTTTCTTATGCTCATTTTGGTGATTGGTTTTCTTATTTCTTTCGCCTTGATGTATCCGATAATTTCAACAAGATTGAGCGGATATTTTTCAAGAAGTAAAAACAGGTCGTAAAAATCCCTGTACCGCGCTCTATCGCTCATGGCTCGAATTTTTTCCGCGGCAATTTCTTTTATATCCATAACCCGCGCAAGACATTCAATGCCCCATACATTTTTGTATAACATTCTTTTTGGAGGTAAAAGGACGTTTTGCATATAATCTATTTCCACTTTTATCGAATTTGGTTGTATTAGAGGCCCTGTGTATTGCAGTTTTTCCATTTTTACAGTGGCACCGGAGAGATAGTCTTTTTTGATACTTAAAAAATCCGCACCAACAAAAATATTTCTCACTTCCTCCAATGATAGCGGCTTTTGATCGGATGAGAAATCCAAATCTTCCGAGAAGCGATGCTGATCCAAGTAGCAGTGGTGAAGCGCCGTTCCCCCTTTAAAAACAAGAGAGCTTCCCAATGCCGACTCAGTGATAACCTTTAATACGGTGGCAAGAAAATAGTCCTTTTCGGCAATTTGAAGAGGATATTTTAACGTGCGACGGTTGATGATTTCGAGTTGTTGACGGGTAATCATGGAGAAAAATAGGTGTCATAGTAAAGTCGCCATTTAGCATTGAAATATTTGGCATCGGCGGTCATTCGATGCGCCCCTTTAACACTTTTTGCTCGTTTCAATAACTGCGAAGAATCAATGACGAGAAGGTCAAAAATAAAGCCAAAAATCTTGATTGTCGTCATTGACATTCTACTTATGTAGTCGTCCATGCGCACAAAATCCAGATTATTTTTATGTTCGCGCAATTTTTCAATCACTACATCAATTGAATATATACTTCTATGGAAGTTGATCATGTCAATGAGAGCTTTTTCAGCTGTTGCTATCCACACCATCTGATTGTCTATGGTTACTTCCTGCCAGCCAAAATAGTAAGCTTTTGTTTTTACGAAGACGTACTCGGTATTTTGAAGTTGAACCGTTTTGTGCATTTTCAAAGCTACGGAAATGACTTTATTGGTTAGCTGGTCAAACATTCCATGATACTGAAGTGCTGATTCGAAAGAAACATATGAATCATTGACAAGTAAATTCGCAACTTTATAGGGGGATAATACCAAAAACCCTCTAGTGCTTAAATCCGAAATAACATAAAGGCCATTTCTCACGCGAACCAACCAGCCCTGTTTGGTGAGAGTAGTAATGGAATATTCTGCTTGTTTGTGAGTCAAAAACGCTTGAGCTTCGGCAAAAATATCCTTAGTAGTGACAATTTGACCATGTTTCACGATAAGATTTTCCAGTAATTCGCTATGTTTAGTGGAAGGTAAAGTATATTTCATACAAATAAATCCTTAAGTTTTCCAGGTTTTCTATGTAGAGAATGTACTTTTTAGAGACAGAAGTCAATAAGATTCCCTTTCAACGAGACATGGCAATGCGATGAGGATTTCTTTTGTACGGTTGACGGTTCGACAAATCCGATTGCGGCTTTTGACCTGGATGCAAATGATCTCACGGATGTGAGTTTTCTTTCTGAAACCGTTCCTTCGATGTTCTATGATTTCGCGCCGAT
>CAYHQD010000027.1:0-3066 GCA_964358905.1 uncultured Candidatus Peribacteria bacterium | reverse complement strand
TGCCCTGGTTCTTTAAACACTTTGGGCAGTGAGCAGTTACGGAATAAACACTTGCCCGCCACCATATATTATGTTATAATTCCATGATAACCCAAATAAAACTTAACCAAAAACAACATGCAAAACAAAATAAAAAGCCAAACCTTCGTTCTTTTCTGGCTCGGTCTCCTGACCGGCGCGCTCCTTATCCTCGCGCTTTTTAGCGCGAACGGTGCGGACTCCGTGGATATGCTCGGACGTTTACGTCGCACGACCACTACTCCCACATACGTAGCACCACAAGTCCAGTATCAGGTGCCTGCCGTGCAATATCAGGTTCCCGTCTACCAGCCACAACAATACGTGGTGCCGATAAATGGGTATGATGCGCCAACTCAATTTGATGCCGGTATGCAAAATGCCATTCTCAAAAGTGGTAGCTTAAAAAGCGCTCCACTTACTACGTCATACGATTTACCGACTCAGTAGTAATTTTGTAACATAGAAAAAGCTTACTCAAGAACTCTCCTGGCCTCTATCAAATGAGGCTGGGAGTTTTTTGCATTTTTTTAATTTTTACGCTCTATCGCATCTTAGTGGTCAGTTAGAATCTTTTCTCCAATAACTTTTCAACTGGAGTATGTACCAACTCTGATTTGAATTCACTATCTTCATGGAAAATTTCATAGTAAATGCGTTCGAAAACTCGAATATGCCAGGTTCCAATTTTTTGGCGTGCACTTTTTTCTTGTGGATAAGTCCCCCCATTCTCACTTTCCAATATCACCTTTTCAATCTCATCAAGATTGCGTTCGGTGAGGAGGGTTTCGAGCTGATTTTTAAAACCCAAGTAAGAATTTATCTCAACAGGATGTTTGCGTTCTATACAAACCCGCTTGTCATGATGCAAACCATCTAGAAGCGAAGGAAACATTTCTTCAAACGTTTCGTCATGCGGGTTTAGGTTAGAAATAAGCCATCCATATTTTTTTCTAATATCACTCATTAATTATTTGTAATTAAGATTAAATTGTAGGAAAGGCGCTTTTCAAAATAAACCCTCCTTGTCCATCTGGATGTAAAACGACTTTTACTTTAGTTAATTCGCCCAATGGTTCAATAAGACCCTTTGGACTCACCTTGAAACCATATCCGATATCTTCTCCGATATTCACTGAAGGGAATTCCAATGATGGAGGCAATCTTTCCGCACCATTTTTGCTCATCTCCACCACTTTTCTCACATATTCCTGCCCCACATCGCTCTTCATCCATGATTGTATTGCAGTGGTCATCGCTTCTTCGTTATGGAATTTGGTTGCTATGCTAAAAGTGCATTTTTAGAAGTTCTTCGATTGGAGTTTGCACAAGCTCAGGTTTGTACTCCGTATCATCTTTATATACTTCAAAGTAGATACGTTCGAAGAATTTGGCATGACATGCCGCTAGTTCGCACCTTGTTTCTTGATCGCTTCCATATGGCCCGCGATTCTCACTCTTCACCATCACCTCTTCTATCTCATCAAGATTGCGTTCGGTGAGGAGGGTTTCGAGTTCTTGTTTGAGCAACAAATATGGGTTTTCACTCGAAGGATTACTTCTTTCTTTCCAGGTTTTATTCGTATCATGGAAATTCCATATTATCTGAGGAAGTAGTTCTGCAAATGTTTCATCATATGGATTAATATTGGGAATTAATAGTCCGTATTTTTTCATTATATCACTCATAGTTTCAAGATTATATTGTTGGATATGCACTTTTAATAATGAAGCCACCTAGGCCATCAGGATGTAAAATGACCTTTACCTTAGAAAGATTGTTGGCTGGTTGCAAATTGCCAAATGAATCAGCAGTATAACCATTACCTATCTGATGTGTTACATCTACAGATGGGAAATTGTAATCTCTTGGGAGACTTTTCGCACCATTTCTACTGAGTCGGGTGACGTCCATTATAACTTCCTGCCCCACATCACTCTTCATCCATGTTTGTATTGCAGTGGTCATCGCTTCTTCGTTATGAAATTTGGTTGCGGGTGGAAGGTTTTTAAGAGCATTTTCACGGTCTTTTAAATTCTCAATCTTCATAGCCTCCTCATATGACTTTTTCGCCCTTTCTTTCAAAGAGATATCGCTTACAAATAAATGTTTAACCTTAGTATGTCCTGCGGATTTCCCTATTTTCGCGTCTTCAGAAAGGTTGATTAATTTTGAAACGTTGGCAAATGTTATGTTCTTTATTTGCGTAAATTTTTTCGAGAATTCGGTAAGCTCCATCAATGCCTGCACCATTGTCTTATATTTTTTCACACCGGCAGTGATAGCATTGTCCACTTCACCTAAAATCTTCCCGGCGGTTTTACCTTTTTTGATTAGTCCGACCATCGGGACGAAATTAAATACCGTCATCCCCATTATCTTTCCTGCATCGTGTGCAGTGGCATTGTCAGTTATGTTTTGCAATACCGTTATCGCTTTCGCGAGCGCGAATCGCATCTGTTCTAGGTTCGTACCGAATACCCTACTGATTTCTTCGGCGATATGTTCGAGTACTTCCGTACCGTTGGTGATGGTTGCCCACCCTATCTTACCGAAAGTCGTGAGCACACTACCCATCACCTTCACTAGTTCTATATAGGTATTTGGATCAACGAGCGATTTCAACTCATTCCATATACCGTCAAGAAAACCGTCCATGAAGGAGACGGCTACTCGTCCCTGAGCATGACTTTTTGCAAGTCCATCAAGGTATTGTTGCTTGTATTGGTTAAACATAGGATAGGTGACGTCCCACTGTGATTTTAAGTACGTACTGAACTTCTCGTGGATCGTTTGAGCTTGTTTTGGTCGCATGTCCGGTACGCGCAAAAAAGCATCAAGGTATCCGGTTGAGGTTGAGGCAAGAGTGAGATTTGCAGTTGGGACTTGCGGTAATGTTTTCTTCGGCTGCGCAACAGTAGTTGAAATGGCAGGTGTCACCTTCCTATATACCGTGCTTCCATTTGCGGTTTGGAAGGCCGTGAACTGCGGCGCAGAGGCGGCGACGAAGTCGCCGCGCTCATCTATCTCTCTCAAATGCGAGACCG
>CAYHQD010000026.1:0-12484 GCA_964358905.1 uncultured Candidatus Peribacteria bacterium | reverse complement strand
GATTTCACATTTTTTTTGCAGAATGATTTCGCCCGCGTCCACATCCTCTGTAACGTAGTGGATCGTCATCCCAGACTCTTTTTCTCCACTCGCGAGCACCGCCTCATGCACGTGGTCCCCATACATTCCCATGCCACCAAATTTCGGAAGCAGGGCAGGGTGCACATTGATGATTTTTTTGGGAAATGCACGTATAAATTCGGGAGATAAAATACGCATGTAGCCGATGAGACAGATGAGGTCGGGAGAGCCGAGCTTTTTTATTTCAGCAAGTAACTTTTGGTCATAGTTTTTAATCGTTTCATCTCGGCCGGACGCAGACACATTTTCATTCCCACTTTCCGGAACAGGTACATATACCGCCGGACATCCGAAATTTCGCGCCTTCTCCAGCGCACCAAGGTTTTTATTTGAAATTACTCCGAGCACTTCCACTTGTGGAAGTATCCCCTCTTTTTTCGCTTCGATAATCGCCCCAAGATCGGTACCGTTGCCGGAGGCGAGAACGATGATGTGGAAAAGGGATTTATTCATTGGGCACTATGTGAAATGCTTTTCATCTCGTATTTAAAAAGTATCTGCGAATTCGGATTCGCAAAAATATTGGTTTTGAGAATTTCGTTTATTTCGTCTTCACATGATTCTGGAATGGTGGAATCGGTGACCGCGACTTCCCAGAGTATGCCTTGAGTGACGCTTTTGAATCCGGGCATTGAAAGGTGATGAAGGATTTTGTCCGTCTTGCTCCGACCGAAAAAGTCTTCATGATCCTTTGTGTAAAAACGATAAATGGCCGGATGGATACGAACTTCCACGGGCTCTAATGATTGTGAGTTTGGATGATAACGCATAATGTCATTGCCGATTCTCACATCGGCGATTTCCTTGTGCGTGTTTAACAATTCGCCGGATTCTATAAGATCGAGAGCGAGACGACGAGGGTCGGCGGCATGGTTGTGTTCCACGGTGAAATGTAGATAACGGCGGACATCCACTTCGAATCCCATTTGATTAAGTGTATTTGTAAACGTCTCGGCGGTGTTGTCGGTTATGATGAGGGAGACACCGAGTTCGAATGAGTGAGCGGGGGCTGAGTAAAGGGGCAAAGTTGAAATAGAGTAGTCGCTCCTCGCATGCCTTACCGTGGCGGGCACCATCGCCTTGCCTTTGTCAAAATAGTTCTCAAGATATATGCGCATCGAGGTAAAAATTTCAGGGATAGGCGCGGTAAATGCACGTTCCGGATGCGGCATGATGGCCATGATATTTCCTGCAATATTGCAGATAGCGGCGGCATTTTTGAGCGCCCCGTTCGGATTATTCGGATAGTCGTCTTCCACGACGCCATGAGCGTCGCAGTATTTGAACACGATCTGATCGTTCTTTTCGAGCTCGGATGGGACACCAAGATTCACTGACGTGAATCTGCCTTCTCCATGTGCAATCGGGGCAAAATATATTTTACCATTTTTATAATCTTCTTCTTTGAACCCAAGAGTAAATGCGCACCGACTCGGCAGAGCGGATATTCTTAGATTTACATCTATATTTATAAACCCGGTTCCCACCACTTCACCATTCTTCACGCGTTTATTGTTTGCAAGACAGAGATCGAGTTTTCCGGAACCGGGAATCAAACATGTTTCAACCAAAATCTGCGCTCCGTTACAAATACCGAGCAGTGGCTTCCCCTTCGCCACTTCTTCTCGAATCATATCCATGACCGGGTCGAGAGAAGCGATAAGCCCCGCGCGTCCACGATCCTCATAAGAGAATCCGCCTGGAATAATATACCCGTCAAACGCCGGCAATTTCATAGGATCGTCGTTCCATCGAAAAATCACCCCTTGCATACCCGCATCGTCCACCGCACGCTTGGTTTCATACTCTGAATTGAGTCCGGGGAATTGAATTATGGCGATTTTTTTCATAAGCATTATTTTAATTTTTTCCTCAGACTTTCACCCCACACCTGCGCAAGCTCCGAAAGTGGCAATGAAAACGCAACAAAAGAATTATGTTGTACCGTCAGGTTTTGTTCTAAAGAAGTCGTACCAAGATATTCGAAATACACGTTTTGTTCGTGTAAGAATTTTTCCGTGTTTTCTTTTTTGTCACCTGCAACCTCGATGACAAATCCAGCTGTCTCTGAAAAAAGATATGTGTCGAGTGGTAATATCGTGGAAGAAATTTGAATACGGGAGCCGATGACGCCCACCGCATCACCGCCAAGCATCATCTCCGTAAGAGCAACTATCATACCTCCGTCTGAGATATCATGCGCGCTTAGCACGTACCCATTCTGAATCAAATCAACCACCGCGTAGGATTCTTGCACCGTCTTTTGGAAATCCGATTTGGGTACATTCTCCCCAAGCCACGATTTTTTTTCACGATGCAATCCGAGTTGATGATAATACTCCGATGCGCCGAGTTCGTTTTTTCGTTCTCCTATTATATAGAGGTGTGAGTCGGATTTTTTCAATTGCATGGTCACCGCTTTGAATACGTCGTCCATTCTCCCCAGAGTTGCGATCACTGCGGAAGCGTCCACACCCCGACCCTCGGTTTCATTATAGAAACTTACATTGCCGGATACACATGGCAGACAATGATCTGGATAATCCTTGAGTTCTATACCTCGTGCGGCATCCGCTATACCCCGCACCCCTTCCACAAATTCCCACATCTGCTCCGGCTTCTCCGGATTACCGTAATTCAGACAGTCGGTAAACGCAATCGGCGTTGCGCCGATGGCCGCCGTATTTCTCACACCTTCGCAGACGGCGTTGGCGGCGGACCAATAAGGGGAAATTCTGGATTGGCGTGGATTGCAGTCTACAGTCAGCGAAACTCCAATCTTCTGTCCCTCCTTTGAAACATCATCGCGATTTCGAAGAGGAGTTATGAGTCCGCTGTCCGCTTGTCCCGACTGAATCACGGTCTGTCCTTGCACCACTTTATCATAACGTTCGTAGATTGGTTTGCGCGAACACACATTTTCAGAACCGAGTACGGCGAGCAAGAGTTGTCTCAGCGCTTCTCCCTCCGGCGCAGAGTACTTTGGTTCATGTAACTCACGTTTCGGCTCACGAAATTCTCTATCGTATCTCAACCCCTCGGTAATATCGGACGGCTTCGCATCTACGAGAATTTGGTCCCCGTATTTGAGCACATAATTTCCTTCCTTCACCTTGCCAACCAGGCTTGCGCGCGCCCCCTTCGACACTTTTTCGAGCGCCCACTTCACATTGTAATGATCGAGAATTTGCGCAGTCAGTTTCGGATGACAGATCCAGCAGAGTCGCTCCTGGGTCTCCGAACACGCGATCACCGAAGGATGCAAATCCTCCATGCCAACATGCACTTTTTTCAAATCCACTTCCGCACCTAACCCGCTCCTTTCAACCTGTTCCACAGTCGCACATATATTTCCACCCCCACCCATATCTTTGAAACTCACTTTATCAAGGTTGCCTTCCGCTTTTAAAATTTCAAACAAATCACATGTGGATTCTATGATATGGCGTTTCAAAAATGGATTTGGTTCCTGCACCGCACCTTTATTTGCCTCGCGGTCTTTTTCTTTCAAATCCGTGGACGCGAACGCCGCACCGCCCATGCCGCTATTGTCGGTTGGTTTGCCGATGATGATAATGTCGTACCCTTCTTTCGCCGCGTCCTTCGGCACAAATGAATGAATCAATTCATCCTCACTTAAGACTCCCAGTGCCACCACATTCACCAGACAATTCTCATTAAACGATTCGTTAAAATACACATCGCCGCAGATATTTGGCACACCGATAGGATTACCGTAACCTGCGATCCCCGATATCACGTCGCCGGAAATAATCTTCGTCAAATTTCGATCAACCTCTCCAAATCTCAGCGGATCACCTGTCGCAATTGGACGTCCTCCCATACACAAAATATCGCGAATGATCCCCCCGACTCCGGTCGCCGCACCTTCGTACGGTACCACCTGTGAAGGATGATTGTGTGATTCATGAGAAATAATGATTCCGTATTTTTTTCCATCTATGCATGCAAATTCCACCACGCCGGAATCCTCACTCGGCCCGAGCATCACTTTCGGCCCCGTGACTGGAAGAGCCTTCAAAAATTTTCTCGAAGAACGATACGAACAATGCTCCGAACCCTGAATACCCCAAATAATTCCTTCGGTAAGCGTCGGATTTCGTCCCAAAATTTTCGGCAATTTGCGAGCTTCATCCACCGTCAAACTGATCTTACATTCCAGCAGTGCCGTCTTCAACTTCTCATCACTCAGCTCCGTAATCATAATCTGTTCCGGAAGCTCTTTATCGCGGATGTAAGGTTTGTTGAGGGAGGGCATGTATATTCAAAAAGCACCTTGATTGTAGGGAGAGATATGTCGTAAGTCTAGGGTAAGATTATATTTTTATACTGTCGCATCCCGCAAATCGATGTTATGATAAAAACCATGAAAACACTCAAAATTACAAAAGCGGATGCGGGGAAAACTCTCATACAAGTCTTGAGGAAAAAGTTCCCGATAGGGTATGTACATAAACTTTTTCGCAAATCCGCGCTACGCGTTAGTGGAAAACGCGCAAAAGAAGAGACTGAGGTAAAGGATGGGGATGAGGTACAGTTGATGCTTGATTTCAGCTCCGACGGGGAAGGGGGAAGCGAAATTCAGAAAAAAATGTTCTCCATACTCTACGAGGATGATCTGCTTGCGATCGTCGGGAAAAGCCCGCATATCGCCGTACATGAAGCACCGAACATCCCGCGTAAAGAAACGCTAATCGCACAGCTTGAAGCGCATTATGCGCCGGGAAATATCACACCACTACTCGTACATCGTCTCGATGTGAATACATCCGGATGTTTGATAGTCGCAAAAAATCCTGATGTAGCGGAGGAGTTGGAAGCGATGTTTTTGGATGAAAAAAGATCCGTGAAAAAAGAATACATCGCACTTGTGCGCGGAATTGTGAAACAAAAAGAGGGTGAAATCAATTCTCCCCTCAAAGGAAGAGACGGATCAAAGGTAAATGCGCTTACCTCATACGAAGTGATGCATGTGTTCAAACAACACGGAGTTTCCCTGCTTCTCATCGAAATCAAAACGGGGCGACTTCACCAAATTCGTCAACATCTGGCAAAAATAAATCATCCAGTCGTCATGGACGATCAACACGGCGACCAAGAATTCAACCGCCGCTTCCATAAGAAAACACGTTTGAAACGACAATTTCTTCACGCCGTAGCGGTGACTTTTACCTTTCACGGGAAAAAATATCATGCCAAAGCGGAGCTTTTTCATGATCTGAAGAGAACACTGGAAATACTGGTGAATACGCACTAAGAACTCCCGGTTCGCCTGGTACAAAAAAACTCGATACGACTTTTTAGGACATATCGAGTAATTTTGTGAGCAATGCAGTGACCTGAATAGTTGGAGCAAACGAATTTGCTCAACCATCAGAGGGACTCCACTGCTCCACTACGTTACGCAGTACTATTGAGCTACAGCTTCACCTGTAACTTCAACAGTTCCTTCCACTACAGCCGCCTCTTCAGCAACTGGCGCTTCTTCAACTACTGGAGCCGCTTCCTCTACAGCCGGTACTTCAACAGCTTCTTCTGTCTCTACAGGTGCAGAAGAACATGCTGCGAATACGGCAGTAAGAGCAAACATAGCTACGACAGCCATGAATTTCTTTGCAGAATTCATATATATTGGGTTAGGGAAATAAGACAGTAGCCAACTTTAAGAAAAGCGCCTCGCAAAGTCAAATCACAATTAGCTTGTTTCAACCTTTTCCAGTGGTTTTGTCAATATGAACCGTCTCAACGAAGCTCCATTTCCATGATCTCAATGCCATCTTCAGACTGAAGCACAATAATCTCTTCATCGTATTTCCCCTGCCTCCAATCGCTCACTATTTCGCCTTCGTGAATGGTCACCACACGCTTCGATACCATGTTCACAAGGGACTTGTCGTGAGTCGCGAGGATGACGGTGACTCCGTGGTCATTGATACGCATAAGCAGGCGAATGATCTCCTCGGATTGGTGAGGATCGAGATTGCCGGTGGGCTCATCGGCGATGATGATACGAGGATTGTGGATAAGGGCGCGCGCGAGCGCGGTACGTTGCTTCTCGCCGCCGGAAAGTTGAGAAGGGAATTGATCCTTCGCACGGGTCATATCCACCAGCTCAAGCGCCTCCGCCGTTCGCGCGCGCACTTCAAATTCTTCTCCGCCACACACCTCCAGTGCGAATGCCACATTTTCTTCCACCGTTTTATTCGGCAGGAGCAAATAATCCTGAAACACCACACCCATCGTCTGCCTGTGTCTCTGCAAATCCACCATCGAAAGCCGAGTGATATCAACTCCGTTTACAAAAATAGCGGAAACCGCGTCCACATCATCGAGCCTCATATTTCCCAGAAGCGCCTCAATGAGAGTCGTCTTCCCCGCCCCGGAAACCCCAACGAGCGACATAAATTCTCCCTCTTCAATCTTGAGATTTATATTGGAGAGCACTCTCCTGCCGCCATAACTCTTTGTGACATTTTGAAAATGAATCATGAACAAACCGTTGTTAAAATCCATTCGCCATTGTAGATTTCAACCGCTTGAATTGCAATAAACTCACTCTACTTTTCAGCCAATTGATTTGACTAAAATTCACCAAGTGCTAAAATTCGCCCCTCATTACTTGATAACAATAAACTACATGGGAACAGGGAAGAACTTATCCGTACTTGCAGCTCTTGGCTTTATGGCCGCGGTGCCCGACAGTGGGCGCGCGAACATAAATGGTACTTCTTCTTCAACAGTAATAGAAATCCCTTCTCAAAAAGCACTCGCATTTTTCGACAACGGACGTCCGCCGGAAGTCACCGATCCAGCAGTAGATACGGTCCACGAAGTACGTGATCTTATGACGCGGGCACTCCGTCTCGATGCTCCAAAAGATATTTATACTGGACTGGTGGCAAATAGTAGGAGTGGGGTTAATTATCCAGATACGTTTGTCATTTCCGACGGCGCACTGTGTGAACGCACATCAGGTCCCAATGGAGCAATGATCGTTCTTCCGCAGGGCACGGAGAAAATGCCTCCAGAGCAACAATACATTGCTATGATGTTCACAAGATTGTGTTCAGAGGGCGTACCGGGGATTACAGATAGTAAGCCATCATACGTTTTTAGTGGAAGAAATCCCGCAATGTACGAAGAACTCCGTCATGGTTTTGATGTCATATATAGCGGCCTTTCAAAAACTCCAGTGAAACCGATGCCTCCTTCCCGCGCAAAAACAACTCCCAAAAAAAAGTCTTGAGCGGAACTTTGACTACACAGAAAAATCAGTTAAGTCCCGCCACTAAAGTCTATTTTACTTCAAATACTTCTCGTGAATCTCTTTCAGGTGAGGGTTCGTGACATGCGTGTAGACTTGCGTGGTGGTTATGGATGAGTGGCCGAGCATTTCTTGCACAGAGCGGATGTCCGCACCGTTGTGGAGAAGTTCGGTGGCAAATGAGTGACGGAGCTTGTGTGGAGTAACCGGTTTCACGATACCGGCGAGCCGGCCATGACGGCGGACGATTTCTTGCACACTGACCGTAGAAAGACGTTTTGATTCTCCTGCGGTAATATCGTGATCGGATTTGCCACGACTCAAAGACACAAAAAGCGGTTCGAAATTGTCATTGCGCGTATGCAGGTAGTGTTTGATGTGGTTCACCGCGCGTTCGGAGAGAAAAATAAGCCGTGGCTTATTTCCCTTTCCGCGTACCATAAATTCTCTGCGTTCGAGATTTATATCGCTTCTATTCAGATGTGCGAGTTCGCTGACACGCAGGCCGGTCGAGTACAACATTTCCAAAATCGCCCTATCGCGAGGGCCGGATTTCCGCGCTATATCCACCGCTTGAAACAACATCTCCACTTCTTCTCGCGTCAAAAATTCCACATGTCGCTCCCCGATTTTCGGCAGTTCGATTTTTTCCGGTGCGAGTGATTTCTCATCAATTTTCACCAAGTATTTTAAAAATGCACGTAATGCAATCAGATGATAACCCTGAGTTTTCTTCGACAACCCCGACTTGCTCCCTCCACTGTGGCGTTTGTCGGGATCGTCGTCCTTCAACCGATTCAAATATAATTGATAATTTTCCACAAGTTCCCGCGTCACTTCATCCAGCTTCATTTTTTCCGGCACGTATTCATTCTCCTCCAGAAATTGCA
The DNA here is from genome assembly GCA_964358905.1 of uncultured Candidatus Peribacteria bacterium. GTDB lineage: Bacteria > Patescibacteriota > Gracilibacteria > UBA1369 > JABINC01 > CAYHQD01. The sequence goes on along the minus strand of CAYHQD010000026.1, from coordinate 4,228 downwards.
TAAACCGATTCAGGTAATGTCCGTAATTCTCAAGCGTCTTGCTCGATTGATTTTTGCCTACCTCGCAATGCCGCAAGAATTTTTCTATCGCTTCAAAAAGATACATGCATGTTGTTATGTGAAATCATTGTACTCCCTTTTTTATTTTTTAAGAATTTTTTAACTTCATATGCTATGGTGCGATGACCTTGTTTTATAGGAACAATAAAAGTATAATTTAAGTGTACACTTAATATGCAACTAAAAGTTACACCTATGCACCCCATTTCAATCAAAAATCTTCGCATGAATCTTGCGAAAGTGGCTACCCTTGCAGAAAAAGGGGAGTCCTTTGTCGTTTTGAAACGCTCCACCCCTTGTTTCAAAATAGTGCCATATACAAAAGATGTGCAAAAGAACGATCCTTACGCAGGTATATCCGAAGTAAATCTTGCCGATGAAGAGGGCGAATGGGAACAACTCATTGATTTTACCGAAGGTGGTACAAAGCGCGGTATACCGATAGAGGAATTCTCAAATATTTTAGAGAAAGTAATTGCGGAAGACGATGGTAAATAAAACCGAGAAATTTGCAAGCGAAATGAAGGTACTTACAGGAATTATTAGGCGTGAAGAGGCGGTATTATTGCAAAATGAGATATCTCTCAGTATGTTTGAAGCGATTAAATAGCCCACCATGCTCTACACCCTCGAACAACTGATGGAATTTGAAGAGGCGCAATTGAAACCTTATGCGGTGACCACAAGAAAAAGTAAGGGAAGACAGTATAAAGAACACTCGACTGCCGACAGGGCACAGGAAGAACTCGCCCTTCTCGTATTCGATGACAAGCCGGCGCGCCTGGCATTTCAAAAAGATCGGGATCGTATCATGCACTCGCGGGCATTTCGGCGGTTGAAAGGCAAGACACAGGTATTTGTGGCGGATTACGGGGACCATTTTCGCACGCGCATGAGTCATTCCATAGAAGTGGCGCAAGTAAGTCGAGACATTGCGCGTAGCATGGGTCTCAATGAAGACCTCGCCGAAAGTATCGCCCTCGCCCACGACCTCGGCCACACCCCATTCGGCCACGCCGGACAGGACACACTTAATGAATGTATGAGGGAGTTTGGACCGGATAGCGGACTTACCACAGAGCAGTCGCATTTCGAACACAATGATCAGAGTCTGCGTATCGTGGATAAACTTGAAAATATTTATCCGACTTTTCGAGGACTGAATCTCAGTTTTGAGGTGCGAGAAGGCATGATGAAACATCAAACCTCATGGGATAATCAGGGCAAAACCATAATCGCCCACCCGAGTTTGGAGGCGCAAATCGTCAACCTCGGCGATGAAATCGCCTACAACAATCATGATGTGGACGACGGACTGCGCGCGGGAATTATCACACTTGAAGAATTGTCGCGCCTTGAACTTTGGCAAAAGGCATTGGAACTGACACATTTAAAATACGGGGGAAATCTGGCGGAACGACATCTCGTCTCGCGTACGGTGAGTAATATGATTTCGCTGATGATCGCCGATGCGCTTATTTTCTCCACCGCATTGATAGAAAAATATGACATAAAAACACTCGAAGACGTGTACGCGCAAGAAAAACCGCTGATTGATTTCAGCCCCAAAATGAAAACCATGAGCACCAATCTGAAAAGTTTTCTCACGCTAGAACTGTATTTCAGCCGTGAAGTGAGAGTGCACTCCGAGCGCGGTCAAGAGGTGATTCGCACGCTTTTCGAATACTATGTCGGGCACGAAAAAGAGTTTTTGAAAAAATATGAAAACGGTTCCGACTCATCCGCATCGTCGGAAAACGCCGAATGTACCGCCAACGAACCCTTGGTCATCATGATAAAAGACTACATCGCCGGCATGACGGATGAGTTTGCGAGGGAGGAATGCGAAAGAGTGAAAAAGGGATTGCGAGATAAATAGCCGTACTTCGTTATGGGATTTACCGTCGGAACGCCTTGCTATTTTCGTAATTTATATTATACTAGCCTCCGTTTAAATAATGTATTTTATGGAACTGAAATCAATTTTATCGCTTGGTGCGGCCGTTTCATCTCTCCTTGTGCCATCCGAACTTGAGGCGCAAACGACACATGATGAGGGTGAAGTGCAAGGGGATTACGTGAACGAAGAGCGTGAGGTGCAACTCTATATCGAACATGCGAAAGAAATTGTACGGCAACTAAGGAAGGGTTTGAAAAAATGTACGGCAGAAGGGAATAAAATCACCTGCGCGTCTCCCACAAGCGCACCGATGCAATGCACGTTTAAAGAGAAGCGAAATGAGCCGGGGACGTGGCCTTCGGTGAAGCGCACCACGCTCGATTGTGAAACGGATGGAACGAAACTTGGATTTGGTGCGGATTCCGGTTTTCCGGTCCCTTTTGACGCATGGCCCATGGATGTTGGTTATCGCGAAAAGGGCGAAGCTATTAGTGAAGCATTCGAGGTAGGTGTACCGGAGAATATTGGTATTTGGGGCTTTCCGCCAATATATGGAAACAGATGCGCGTCAATTTCTACGCATGGTTATTTTAACGGTTGCACGTACGCAACCAAAATAGCGGCCGAACAAGTGAATCTGGCTGCAGTTCGCGTCCTGAATCGGGCGGCCAGGATGGTGCGAGTTGGGACTCGTAAAAAATAAATCGAATTTATGTTATTCCAGTACGCCTATGATGCTGCGCAAGGTTATCACGGTGAGGAAATTGAAACGGCAACGCATGACTTCACAGCAGGTACATATTTGAAGGATGGCGGAAAAAATACGTGTAAATTTCATCGCTTTTTTAGACCGGTAGATGGAGTGCATGAACCGCTTTCACTTTTCCATGAAGACTGGGAGCGTATCTCGGAGCCCGATAGAGAAAAATTGCCTCATTTGAACTTACGCGAAGCGACCGAGTGTACACGAAGCATGATCGTGAATCCATTTAAGACTGATCGTACCGTGGCAGATAAGCGTCGGATGTTTTCTTATGAGGGTGCGCTCTCTATTTCGCAAGCCGGAATGGATGAATTTTTAGCGAAGTGTGCGGGAATTATGCGGGTAACTCGTCTATCCATTCTTGATTTTGGTTGTGGTCAAGGCATGGCTCTTAAGCGATTTTTAGACAATGGGGTATGTGATGCCGAGATGTCAGTTGGGGTTACGTTACCTCATGCAAGAGAGTTTGCGGATGGTGTGGAAAACAATATTGTGCTTGCCAATTTGATGCATCTTGCCGCAAAACACAGGTTTGATATTTTGTTTGAAATATATGGAGGTATTTTACATCATCCTTTGAACAGGCTTATTAACGGCATTTACGGAATGTTACATGCACTTAGTTTCGTGAGAGAGGGTGGAATGATCGCCTCAGAATGTCTAAACAGATACAACGTGTATGGAGAGGAAAGGTTGGAAAAAATGGGTATCCTGGAACGAGTGCCTGATTTGATGGTCAAGCGGGCTAAGCGTGTAGTACGTAAACCAACCGTGGAAGAAGTTTATGAGCTTCTAATGAGAAATTCACGGCGGTAGAATTAATTGAAATTTGACATCTCTTGACTTTGCGGTGAAAACCCTGTTAAATACCCCCCTCGCAATGCTCTCTAACCACACAGACAATGTTATCTGCAGAACCAAGACCACAAACCATATCGCCAGAATTGATCCGACAAACCATCGAAAAGCCGGCGCAAAGTGTAGCGTGTGAAATCAAATCCGGCCGTGCCGAATGCGTGGATAGTGCGCTTTCCGGAATGTCCAACGTAGGACAGGGGTTAAGCGCGCTTGGCATGAGTGCATTTGAAATATTCATGACAGCTCTCCGCACACGCGTGAATGAATTATTGGCGAGCGGCAGTTTGATAGTGCTGGAAGATGAGGCGGAGGCGGCGTAAGACAGGAACGCTTACGTATCCTTCTTGAAGGATTTCAGCATACCATGCAGCGCCCCACTGAAGGCTTCTTTATCCTCAGCCTTTGCCTGGAATAATTTTACAATACGGTTATCGGGATCACGTTTGAGAAGGCGGTCACAAATCTCGGTGACTTCTTTGTATTTACCTTCGTTCATCCACATACCCATCAGCTCGAGGACGACCTCTTCGTCACGTGGGGCCATAAGTGACGGGCGCGAAGCGCCCGTCATCGCCAGCACCAAATTGCCCGCCTTCCTAGAACTCAGGTAGCGTATGTAGAAAAATCCACCTACAACGATAAGCACC
>CAYHQD010000025.1:12038-13296 GCA_964358905.1 uncultured Candidatus Peribacteria bacterium | reverse complement strand
ACCCAGGTCGGGGGTTAGGGGGTTCCAGAGTGTCTACCAAATGGGGTACAGATCACCAACTCGGATATTGCGATTTTGTGGCCAAAAAATATATGGATTTAAACGAAAAAAATATTGCTTTAAATTCTGGAGCTCGTATGCCTGTGATAGGTCTTGGCACCTGGCAATCGTCTCCAGATAAAGTTGGCCAAGCTGTTGAGCATGCTCTTTCGGAGTGCGGATACTCACACATAGACTGTGCGGCAATATATCGAAATGAGAAAATGATCGGACAATCTTTAAAAAACGTTTTTGATGAAGGAAAGAGAAAAAGAGAAGAAGTTTTTGTAACAAGTAAGCTTTGGATTACAGAGCATCGTAAAGAAAAAGTACGTAAGGCATGTGAAACATCACTTGCCGATTTAAATTTAGATTATGTAGATCTTTATCTCATGCATTGGGGCATTGCGGCAATGTCGGTCGAAGAGCCGAATTCGCCAAACCGTAATGGAAGATTGAATGAACAACTTGATACAAATGGAGTTTTGATGACGGAAAATGTTTCAATAAGGGAGACATGGGAAGCTATGGAAGAGCTAGTGAATTTAGGTCTTGTAAAAACTATTGGTATCGCCAATTTTACCGCGCCAATGCTTGTTGACCTTATTTCATATGCAAAGATCAAACCTGCCGTAAACCAGATAGAGCTACATCCGTATTTGCAGCAGCAAGAGCTGGTGGAATTTTGCAAATATCAAGATATTGCGGTCACCGCATATTCACCCCTTGGTTCACCTGGCAATAATTTTAAAGAGCAAAGTGCTCCGACTCTCATAGAAGACGAGACTATCGTGAAGATTGCACATAGCCACCACAAATCGCCGGCACAGATATTGATTCGGTGGGGTATTCAAAGAGATACTATTGTAATTCCAAAAAGCGTTACTCCTGAAAGAATTAAAGAAAATATTGAAGTTTTTGACTTTGAGCTATCTCAGACGGACATGCAATCTATATCGCACATGAATAAAAACTTCCGTTTCGTAAATCCATATCCATGGTGGAAAATCCCGTATTTCGGATAAAAATGTAAGGCAAATAGGATTGCTATTTTAAACTCGTGAAATAGATGAGAATTATCACCGAGGAGTATTATATTCATCAACTCTTTCTTTAATCTTACCTTTAAACTCTACAACACCTATAATCCCAAGTGTTTCTGTTAATTGAGAAACCGGTATTCTCTCAAAACCCACCAACTCCTGAAAACTGTTGCTTC
>CAYHQD010000025.1:0-11938 GCA_964358905.1 uncultured Candidatus Peribacteria bacterium | reverse complement strand
CTTCATTGCATAACAATCGACAAAATCACGTCCGTACCAGTAAAAAAACGCGCTCTCAAGCGCGGAGCATGAACCTTCAGAGTGAAAGTAATTCCCGTCTTTGTTTTGTGCAACCCACGACTTATCATCGTTACCTGCATGATCCAGAATATGTCCGCCAAATTCATGATGGAATACTTCTTTAAAAATTGGTTCGTCCAAATACGTGCTCCAACCGCTATTTCCTGCTTCTATGGCAAACTCGGCATTGTTTGCGACTCCTCCCATGTGTTCCCCATCATTGGAGGTAAGACTGTTTGCTAACATGATGCGATAAAGACCTCCGACCTGCTTTATAACTTCTGTTGGGTATTGTTCCAGCTCATCAATAATCCATCTGCTTGCACGTGCCTTCTGAGATAGACCTGGTTCACTCCATCTAGCAATCCCCAAATTTCCCATCGCCTCTCTTGATAGGCCAATGGCTAATTCTACCCCATATCTGACATTCAAAATCTGAGTATTTCTCTCGACTTCCGCCTCCAAAGTATCTTCATAGAGCTCTTCTTCTAGCTTATCTGTGATCTCAGGCATATGTTGAACCAGCTGAAAAAAAGCAAGCCCGGCTAGAGTCGTCAGTTTATGACGAGAACAAATTATCACAAGCGATAAAAGTCCATTTACAGTCATTCGCAAACCTTGGCTCGCCGCCTCATGCACTACGTCTAATGGCTTTTGCGTAGCCTCTAAGATCGAGTGCTTGGCTTCCTTCAAATCAATTTGCATATATATGATTGTTTATTTCGTGATGATTATCATAACATAAATAAGCGAAGTTACAAGTCCGAACTTTAAACTCAGCCTTCGCCGTAGAAGGACAGCCAATTACAATACAGAAAACTCCTAGGACACGTTATATACTTCGTAGTTTTTTTCTTTGATATCTTCTCGCAAAATTTGGAGATACTTTCTAAGTTGAATTCTGAATTGTGGGTTCTTAATTGTGATATTTTGGCCAATTGAGTCGTTTTTGGTCCTAAAAAATAAGAAAAATCCATCACTTGATTTCGTTTGTGTAAGAAAAAGTAACCTTCCCACTCCGTTGATGGTAGTCGTATAGATTTTTGCCAATTGCGAATCTTTCGGTAAATCTTTGCCCTTGATAATTGTAAAAATACCTTTGGCATAAGCCCTTACAATTTTTTCTTTGTGCTTTCCAATATTCTCTTTCTTCGAAAGAGTATGGGAAAAAACGACTTTCATAATTTAATGTTTATCCCACTCTGTAATTACGTCGTCCATCAAAGCCTGAGTGTCATTATCAACTTCCATCAGCTCTATGTACGGCTCCTCTTTGACTTGAGAGCCAATGCGTATTTTACCGCTTGCATAATCAAGAAGCAGTATACGCACAACCGAACTGAAGGAAAGCATGTCCTCCTTGGCCTTACTTGCCGCCTTATCGCGAATCATTTTTTCGACAGAGATGGATGTGGTCGCCATGCGGAAATAATTAGTAATTTTTACATTGAAATTATATCAAATTTAATAGTTTCTTGCAAGAAGAATTTAATCTATACTGCGTATATGGAGAAAATATGCGGCATTTCAGGTAAGAGCTTTGCCATTTCGGAACACGAAATGAGTTTACGGGAGAAATTCGGATTTGGCGAAACATTACCGACAGTTTGTCCGCGCGAGCGTTTTAAACAACTCGGGGCATTTTGGCCCATGTGGGCTCTGCATAAACGGACATGTGACAAGACCGGAAAAACCATAATTTCCATATTCGATAAGGATTGCAAGTACCCGGTATGGCACAGAGACGAATGGGTGGCGCACAACGATCCGCCCTCTCGGGATTTTGATTTCAGTAGACCTTTTTTCGAGCAGGCCCTTGAAGTTTTTAAAAAATCTCCCCTACCCCATAATTTCCAAAGCAATAACATAAATTGCGAGTATACCGATGACTGGTACCACAGTAAGAACTGTTACCTGTGTCATTCCGGAGAATATTGTGAAGACTTACGATACTGTTACGGCTGTGACCATTTGAAAGATTCACATTCATGCGTGTTTGCATTCAGCTCGGAGCTTTGCTTCGATTCAATAAATGTAAAGAATTGCTTCAATGGCAAATATTTACTGAATTGCAAAAACGTCCACGATTCATCCTTTTTGTATGATTGTCGTGATTGTCATGACTGCCTGTTTTGTTTTAACTTGAGGAATAAACAATACTGTTTCGCAAATCAACAACTGACAAAAGAGGAATTCGAAAAAAAGAAAGCCGAGTGGGATTTCACTTCAATCGATGTATACGAACATGCCAAAAAGTATTTTGAAAAAATGATGACGGAGACGGCATGGCACAGGGCGGTGGAAATAGACAGGTGTGAGAATACGACAGGGTGCTATGTCCGTGATTCAAAGGATTGCGAAAATTGCTACATGCTCTCAAAACATGAAAACTGCGCCAATGTTTCATTTTCCGGGCCGGATGCAAAAACCACCTTGGATGCACTTGGGACCGTTGGTACCGAACTATCTTACATGTGCTCCCTACCCGTCTATTCATACTTTTCAAGACTTAGCTTCAGCGTCGATCACTGCAGATATGTCGACTACTGCGCGTATCTTCAAAACTGCCAATACTGTTTCGGATGCTGTGGGCTTTTCGGCAGAAAGTATTGCATTTTAAATAAGCAATATTCGAAGGAAGAGTATGAAGAGCTTGTACCAAGAATAGTTGAGCACATGAAAGGCGGATCAATCAAGGGAACGGAGAACACCGCTACGCTTCGCTCCGCGGAGTGGGGCACGTTTTTTCCTGAATTTTTTCCGCCAAATCCCTACGAAGAAAGTTATTCCGGATATCATTTCCCGAGACCTTCGATCAACCCCCTGCTCGACAGACCGTTTGAAATACAGAAAGGCGATATTGAGTTCGCAAAAAAAATCAAAGGTCCGCTACCTAATTCTTATTACATAAAAAGAATCCAGGACAATTTCAAGTGGATGCCGTTTGCAGGAGAGCTTCGCAAAACCCATTGCGCACACTGCAAATCTCCCACTGAAACGAATTGGCCTGAAAATTTTGATGCGAGAATACTGTGCGAAGACTGCTATTTGAAACTCGTGAAATAGAATGTTACTCTAAGCACATATGGAAACAAAAAACTTCAAAGCCTTGCTGTTCGATGCCGATGGGACAATATATGACAGTACCATGTTGCATCAGAAAGCATATGAAAAAGTATGCAGAGAATTGTATGATTTTGATTTTTCAAAAAAATTGTATTTCGACGAGTGTATCGTGGCGTATAAAAGGCCTCATCAGGTTTTGAAAGAACATGGTGTCGCGTGCAATGAAGAGGAATTGTATGGAGAAAAACGCGAATACTACGATACGATTGCGCGAAAAGAACTAAATGCCACGCCAGGATTGGAAGCACTTTTGAAGGCGGCAAAAGCGCACGGTGTGCCATGTGTCATTGTCAGCGGCGCATCACACCATACGCTTGAAAATTCATTGTCTATTCTCGGTTTGAAAGACTTTTTTCAATTTCGCATCGGTTACGAAGACACCGTAGAATTCCAAAAACCTCACCCACACCCTTACGAAAAAGCTCTGGCACAATTGGGAATCGCCGCCAAAGACGGCGTAGCATTTGAGGATACTCGGACGGGAATCACTTCCGCGAAAAACGCAAAACTTTTTTGTGTCGCAATCAAAAACCTTACCAACACCGTGGAACAACTAAAAGAAGCGAATCTGATTGTTTCAAGTTATGACGAACTGAAATATACGTTCGAGAAACAAGCGATGGTTTTAGGTTATTCGGAGTAACCGAGTAGCGCCTTTTTTATTTCGCTAATCGTCAGTCTTTTATCCCGTTGAAGTTGACGAATTTTTTTTGCACGTGCAACCATTGAATAATCATACAATTGATAACCGCTCGGAGTATACTTGGCGACTTCAAGCAAACCTTCACGTGTCCAATGACGTATCGTAGGGACACTTTCGTTTAGGGCCTTTGCAAGTTTGCCGATTTTTAGCATTTTTCCATCGGATGCTCCTTGCTTTTTACTTAAAAGATCAGTTTTTTCTCCAAGCGTTTCAAAGTACATATCAAATGTGGTTTCGATGCTTTCAAAAATGATCTTATAATAGTCATCGGTTTCACCCGAAAGCTGTGCTTTTTCTACGGCATTTATATAGCGTATGCGATCCTCTTTTTTGATTATTGCCGGAGGATAGCCATTTTTCATAAGTAAAAGATTCATCAATAGACGTGCGGTGCGACCGTTACCATCCGTGAAAGGATGGATGGTAACCAGCTTTAGATGCGCGTCAGCGGCAATTTTCGCTGAATGCTCATCATTTTTTGCATGTAGCCACCGTTCAAATGCCAACATAAGGAAGGGCACTTTGAGAGGATTTGGCATAATGACGGTAGAACCCGCAATACGCACGGGCACCGTTCTATATCGTCCCGCATTCGCATCATCAATTTTACTTAAAATAATCCGATGGATATCAAGAATATTATTTTCAGAGACGGGTTCTCTTTTTTTGTGCGCAAGAGCTTGTACCAACTCAAACGCATGTGCATGATTGATCGCCTCCAAATGTTCGTTGACCGATTTTCCCCCTATGGTAATCCCTTTTTCGACTATCAGTGCGGTTTCAGGTCGGCTCAGCGTATTACCTTCGATTGCATTTGAAGTGTATGTCAGCTCAATCTTAATCCATTCATCAAAGTTTTTGATGAATTCGGGAGAAAATGGTTGCAACAACTGCAACTTTTTCCGTTTTTCCGTTATACGATGTAACATATGTTCCATATGTGAAGTATAACGTATTACTTTATGGTTTACAATCCTTTTCTTCGTGCTATACTTCTGGCATGGAATTTCCTGTCAATGTATCGGAGGAACTATTGAAAAAGGCGCACGCGCTTGGCGTTTTCCCAGAGGATATTTCCGAATCATTTGTGCGGGGAAGCGGAAGCGGTGGACAGAAGATAAATAAAACATCAAGTTGCGTCCTCCTTCGACATATTCCCACGGGCACCGAGGTACGGTGCCAGAAACACCGCGAACAGAGTAAAAATCGTATCTCGGCATACAAACTACTTATTCTCAAAATCGAAGAACAAGTACGTGGCAAGGCCTCAACACTTGCGACTGAAAAGTTTAAGATAAAAAAACAGAAGCAGAGGAGATCCAGACGCTCCAAGGAAAAAATGCTGGAGGCAAAACACCACCGCGGAGAACTCAAGACACTCAGGAGAAATCCGCGGTGATTGTGGAATAAATTTCATTTTAACTATTCTTCGTAGATTTGATCGTCATACTGCAACGGAGTTTCAAGTTGCAGGAAGTTTTTCTCCTCCGTGGAATTGATATCGCTCGCCTTTATACCACCCTCTGCAACGGTATAGAGATTTTGACCGATGTAAAGAATACGTCTTATTTTTTTGAGTTGATCTCCGTACCAAAATGAACCTTGCTTGATAAAATCCTCATCCTCCGACGTATAGTGGGAAATTTTGCCGCGAAGTTTGAATCCGTCTTCAAGGTCAAGTGTATAAACATAGACTCCATCGAATACCGTTTGACCATATGCATTCGCGGGCTGATTCTCCTTGTCCTCAACTACGGCAACTTGCACGGGGAATGCTAGAAGATTTTTTTCCCTATCGAAAAGAAGTGCTTTGTGATCGTACAAAAGTTCACTGTTTGTACCGCGATCGCCGATGAGCTCCGAGAAAAGTTGACGTGGTGCGGTCGGGTCAGTCACATCGAATAGTGCGATCTTCATACCTTGATACCATGCGAAATCAAGTGATCGGCGAGCCATCTCTTCCTTCGATCCGTCCACCGCGTCTTTACCGAATCCTATGATATGGTTCTCATCATACGGATGAAGATAATCGCTGTATCCGGGAATTTTCAACTTACCCAAAATTTTTGGATGACGCGGATCTGAAAGATCAAATGCGAAAAGAGGATCGACTTTTTTGAATGTAACCATATACCCACGGTCTCCCATAAATCTCGTGGAATAAATTTTCTCACCCGGCGCTATGTCCTTTATAGCTCCCACTATATCCATATCTGAGCTATCCAAAATGTAGACATTATTCTTTGAAATATTCAGTCCATCTCCCCACATATTTCCTGTCGTCGTCGCAATCCTGAAATATCCCTTTGATTCATCCATGCTGAACTGATTGAGAATTGTACCCGGCACTTTTGCACGGCCCTCGTAAGAAATCTTGGAAGGAGCCAATACATAACGATAGACAAGCGTCTTCGCATTATCCCAGTCCATGTAAAAATTATTGCCGTTTTCATAATTCGTCGATGCGATGTAGAGATTGTCCGTTGATGCATAAATGTTTTCACTGGAGCCCATCATGACCGAAGAACTGATTTCATCCGTCCCCTCAAAAGGGATCGCCACAGCAATTACATAATCCGCCGAGCGTGCGCGCGGGAAATACATAATATCACCGCATTGCGCCATAACTTTTTCTTCACCGCTTGAAACCGCAGAATCGCTATAGCGCGGGAGCAACTGCTGGGCATCTGCTTCTTCGGGCATACCGTAGTAACCATAAGAATACGTATTGAGTACCACATACATCGTATCTCCAACCTTACGTGAATTGGAAAAATTTCCGTCAAATGTTAATTTGCGCGCGAGCCTGGGATTACTTCGATCGCTAATATTATAAAGCGCGACTACAGTTCTATCTTGATGAAAGCTCGGATACCACAGGGTAGACATCGGTTCCACGCTATAGACATTCGACCACACTTGCCCGATAACTCCCAAAGTATTGCCGTCCACATATACCTCGGATAGCGTAAAATTCTCATTTTCCGTACTGATAGAAATCTTCGCCACCTCCGCCATCTCAGCGACAGGGTAGGCCTTCACGATACGGATTTCGTTTCCTGAAACCGTATAAATGAATTCACCGTCATTTTTTACAATGTCGCCCTCATCCACGCCGCGGACTTGCACGTTGGTGGTAGAAAATTCGTCGGAAGACTTACTATTCGATGTGACGGACGATTGTGGCGCAGACGCACTGACATCAGCGTCATCCGCGACACTTTCCGCCGCCATCTCTTCCACATCTCCATATCCATAATCTCCTGTCGGCATCGTCGCCTTCACATAGCTCTTCAAGACATCACATGATTGTCCGGTCAGCGGAACCCCCTCTAGATCAATAAAGTTTAGAGACTCTTTATCTGTCTTTTTTTCCTTCACTCGATATACCAATTCCGCCATTTCACCTCTTGCAATTGCCTTATCCAAATCCGAGATGGATGTCGGAATCGCATTTCCCTCGGCGAGTGGTTCCACAAACGAACGGTACCAAGGATCCGCACTATTTATATTTGCGGGATTCAAGTCAAACGCATTTACTACTATCTTGCTCGCTTCCGCGAAGTTTATATTTGCGGCCGGTCTAAAACTCCCATCGCTGTATCCACTCACAATACCCTTTGCCTCTGCATAGCATATATAGGGAGCAAACCATTCGTCTTTTACATCAGAAAAACAACTTCCACGATTTGCCGTATCAAGATCATATGCCGGCAGAGACCCCACAACGATTTTTAGGAACTCCGCACGGTTTATTTTGTTGCGGGATTTGAATTCCCCGTCACCATATCCTTCGATCACCCCGTCCGCTTTGAGAGAGAGAATCGCATCCTTGCTCGGATCTGAAGAAGTAAGATCGCCGAAACCTTCATTCGCACCAAATACTATCGCCGACTCCGCAAATAGAGACAGCGCAAAAACAAAAAACACAAGATACGTTCTGAATGATATCTTCATAAAATATGAATTATATGGTAGTTACTCATGCACATACAATGCACACAGGGTGGCGCGGTTACAACTATTTCGGTTCGCAAACCCAACTTGAAGGTTTTTCAACATCGGGAGTGAAGGCGACAATCGAACATGAGGTGTCATCGGTACATGCGGACTCCGTCGTTTTCGTCACACAACGTGTGAGTTGAGTAAGACCTATGTCATTGCGTATTTCCTTACCTTCGGTCAACACCCAGAAGCGTTCCGCAGTCAGCAGTGTCTCGTCCGAGTACACTTCCACCATATATTCTCCGTAAAAAAGGTCTTTTCCGGAAGTGAGAGGGAATACGATGGTCTGCACACCCTTTTCGATGGGGCGATCCGTGCGCATTACCTCATTGAAACTACCCCCCTCACGGTATAACCAGGTAGCCAGGAGAACCTCGTCGTCGCCTTTATTGTTGTCCACTTCCACACTGAGGGCAAGTTCCTTATCGGACGGTTTCAGTTTAAACCCTGATTTTTGCAATATCCCTCCGTTTACCTTGCCAAATTCCGTTTTGAGAATAACGATATCTTTTTTCACATCTTCTTCTTTGCAGCCAAGCAGGCTCAACATCAGTGCGCCGAGTGTGATCAAAAGTACGAGTCGTTTCATGTGGATAAGATTATAAAATGATAAGAATGAGATTGTTTTTCGCGCTTTGCGGTTCTAAACTTCAACCCGTTATACGGATACCTTATAATATAACCGTAATTAAATTGCAAAGATTTTTCGTACCGAGGATAGATGGTGTTCTTCCAGATACCATCGTGCATCAAATCTTGCATGTACTTCGTCTAAAAGAGAATGACTGCGTCATTCTGCTCGATAACTCGGGTAAGGAACACACAGCCAAACTGTGTGCATATGATAAAGGTATGAAAAAGAACCAAGTGCTACCGCATTATAAAGTTATCGAAACTCATGAAAATGCCTATGAGCCTTCCGTAAGGGTGACATTGTCTCTTGCACTGCTTAAATCGCAAGAACGTTTCGAATGGGCGGTGCAGAAGGCGACTGAACTGGGAATTAGCGCAATTCGTCCTCTAATTACCGAACGAACTCAGGTGAAAAATCTGAGAAATATCGAGCGCCTGCGGCGCATCATGCAAGAAGCGTCCGAACAGTGTGAACGTGGCATCATCCCGACACTCCTCCCAATGAAAGAGCTTGAGGAGCTCACTGCGGAAGCTCAAAAAGATACCAGTCGCACGATAGTATTCTGTAGTGAGTCGAGCCGCAGTCCTTTCGTTAAATTACCTCCTCTCACAGATGAAATCGAGATCGTTGTTGGTCCTGAAGGAGGATTTTCAGAAAAAGAAAGTGAGCTCATCACCCATACGGTGAAGACGACTTCTCATGTGCATTCCATAAGTCTCGGGAAAAGAATACTGCGCGCCGAAACTGCCGCAGTCACCGCTCTCTCGCTCATACTGCCTCATTATTAAATCACCATCATGTTTTCTCCCGAACTTTTTGAGCCTTTTGTAAACGCACTTCTCGCGAAAAATCGCCTGCTGAATTTGATGTCAAAGGGTACAGACGCACATACCCTTATGTATCAACATGTATATGACAGTGTGCATATTGCAGAATACATGGACTTCAATGCTGTATCGAGACTACTCGATATAGGATCCGGGGGCGGACTTCCAGGCGTGCCACTTGCAATCATGTTTCCTGAACTGCACGTTACATTGGTGGATTCGGTGGAAAAGAAAATGCGCGCGGTGAAAGAAATAGCGGAAAAAATCGGGCTCACCAATATCAATACCTTCTCGATGCGCGCCGAAGCGCTCGGCCATGATCCTGTCTTCCGCGAGGCATACGACATCGTCACCGCGCGCGCCGTCAGCGCCCTCCCCACCCTCCTCGAATACGCCCTCCCCTTTGTCAAAGTCGGAGGACACTTTATCGCTTATAAAGGAAGTGAGTATGAGAAAGAACTGAACGTGTCACTTACCGCATTGCAAAAACTCGGAGGTTCGTTTGAACGGGCAATCACCTACGACTTACCTGATGGAAAAGGCCATCATGTGTATCTGATTTTTAAAAAAACGTGCTCGACTCCGCGCGAGTACCCGCGAAGAGTGGGGATGCCGGAGAAAAGACCATTAAAATAGCTGTGGCGCACGGGGAATTTTTTGGTACAATCGGGGACGTATGAGTTTACTACGCATATTTCGTCCGAGAGGGAGATTTTTGGAGCGCCTACTCTTCTTTTTATTTTTCCCACTCTTGCTTGCGGTGTTTTATAAAGGAGGGATCGGTACGCTAGGGCATCTTGTGTTATTTCTCTCTACTGCTTTAGTGGCTATGGCACTGCTCTACGGATATCTGTCCGATCGTCTAAAACAGCGAGAATTTCCATTTTTTGAGAATGTGTGGCTCATAGTATTCGTGACGGGGATTTCGTTGTCATATATTTTCTCCGAAGTTACTGGTGTGGGAATGAAGGAACTGGGCGCATGGTACGCGGGAATTATTTTACTCTTTCTCGGATATCAAACAGCTGAAAATAAAACGCTTTTTATCACTGTCATCCGCTGGCTTCTTTTTGTGGTGCTTTTAAGTCTCATCACAGGATTTGTGTTTTATTTCTCACTCCCATTTGAGCGATTTGCAGGAAGTTTTTACAATCATTTTGAGCCCTGGTCGGCATTTCCAAACGCATATGGCGACTTTCTCCTCCTTACCCTACCCCTCGCCTTTATCTTAATCGAATATTCACACGCAAAAAAAGAGAGAAAGTACATGCACGTTTTCACTTATACCGTACTAACGCTTGGTATTGCGGGCATTTATTTGACCGCTTCGGAAGGAATATACCTCGCCGCGATTGGAGTGTATCTCATATTATTGTTACGTGCAGTATTCTCAACTCGTAAGTTTACTCCACTGATAGTCCCACTCGTTTTGGGACTGGTGATAGGTATAGGTGCTCATGCAATAAAGGAAGGGTATGATGTCGATTATAGAGAACAGGTGACAGATCGTACGCCGGAGCAATTTGAACAATCAGTCTCTATCGACACACGCAAGGATCATTACCGTGTTTCCGCTGAATTATTGAAAGAAGTACCACTCTTTGGTTTTGGTCCGGGAAGTTACCGATACATCTCCGCATCGCGAGTGAGCCTCCTCAATGTCGCAGACCATCCACACAATCTCTTTCTGAAATTGGCACTTGAGAATGGATACATTTCCGCTGTGGCATTTGGCATATTTCTTCTCATCGTGCTCATAAGAATTATACACTTGTTTGGTATCAAATATGAACCGGGGAAGGAAATCCTCGTCGCTTCGCTCCTCGGATTTCTGGCCCACCAAATGATTGATTTCAATCTAAATTTCATTACAGTATCAGGGTTGTTTTTCTTCTTACTCGGATGCACCATCCCCTCTCCATTGCACCGCTTCAAACAATTTCATGTGAAGGATCTACATAAGGTCAATTCCGTGCTTTTGGTTGGTTCAGCGATCATTATTCTTGTCTTTGTCGCTCAACTCGGCACCCAACAAGTCAAAGGCGATACTACCATGTTGATAGACAATCCCTATGATGCCGAGCAATATGCACTTCTAGGAAACTATACCTCTGCATATGAGCTCAACCCTCACAATCTTCTTTATCTGCTCGGCCTTTACGAACACGCATCGCCACTTGAACAAAAAGTACTACGTCCCTCCATTCAACAGACACTGACTGAATACGGGGAATTGCTTCGTATAAATGCGAACCTGACCGTGCTTACGAATAATCCGAAGGCGGCCATCTCCCTGGCACGTGCGATAGGAAATGACATGCTTGCGCAGGAACTTTCAAATACCTACCGGCGTGAGAAAGAAAAATTCGAGCTCTTTTATCGCCTGAATAAATGAAAATTCTTCTCGCCACTTCAAACCCGGGAAAATTTAAAGAAATGATGGAAGTGCTTGATGAGGTATCCGAGGTTCAGTTTGTCTCTTTGAACGACCTGCATCTCAGCGACCAGCCGGATGAACATGGAGATACGCATCGCGCAAATGCCGAAATCAAGGCGCGATTTTATAGAGATAAAAGCGGACTA
>CAYHQD010000024.1:2673-13981 GCA_964358905.1 uncultured Candidatus Peribacteria bacterium | reverse complement strand
GATTTTATAGAGATAAAAGCGGACTACCCACCATCGCGGAGGATTCGGGTATCGAGGTCTCGGTGCTCGAGGGCGAACTGGGTGTGCGGACGCGCAGATGGGGCTTGGGCGAAAAGGCTAGCGACGATGTGTGGATTGCACATTTTCTGAGCGTCATGGAGAAAAAAGAAGACCGACGAGCGGCATTTACCTGCACGGCATGTTTCGTGGATGACGGTGGGACAGAGCATTTTTTTGAAGCGAAATGCGCAGGCGTTATCACGTCCGCGCTCGAGGCTCCAATCAGGCAAGGCATTCCTCTCAGCTCTTGTTTTAAACCCCATGGATGTACCGAAGTATATGCCACACTTACGAACGAGGAAAAAAACAAGCTGAGTCACCGAGGAAAGGCTATGCAAAAACTTAAAAAGTATCTAGAATCCTTCTGTCGGGAAAATTAGCATCTTTTCATTTTATTACATTTTCACTATGGCAAACCAGGCAATCTCACAAATCATCAAAGAAAAGTTCTTTGCGGCACACGCGCAGGGTGTGAATATGAATTGGCGGGCCGAGAATGAATCCAAAACCCTGCTCAGCGATACGCAAAAGGCCGAGCTCGAAAAAACCATAGACAACTTCCTCGCAGATCTAGCAAAGCTTCAATCTTTAGACGCCGTCAAGTTTGATCTCGCATCCGGCGCTTACATCAGTATCAGTAAATACGATGCAGCCGCTTCCATGAGCCTAAACATACCTGCCATGAGGACCTGCTATAACGGCAAGGATAGCAACACGTTTGTAGAATATATTGAAATACTTCAAACCTCATACATGGCCGTACTCAATGCGGTAAAATGGGTAAATAAATTCGGACTGAAAAACTGCATTATCGATCTCGGATACTACATGGTTTCCGGGTTGGAAGGATACAAAAAAAAATTAGACATATTCGAAAAAAAAATCCTTTCGAAACTCATTGACACATATGGCGCCATGGGGCTCGGCATAGGTCTCTTTAGCAATACACGCATCACATACAATTATTACTATGATAAGTACGCTAAAAAGGGAGTACTCAATGTCTTGTTCCCCATGGGCGACGTGCGCTCTCCAATGCTCCAGGTGGATAACGAATCCGAAATGGTAACGGAAGCGGATTACCTCTTCGAAGGAATGGATTTTTTTCTCAAAGAAGAGCAAGTCGGCTCAAGTTACAGCGTAGAATTCTACGAAAGTTATGTAGCGAAGTACTACCCGGTATTTAAGTTGACGATTTTTGCCGAGATCGAAAAACTCAAAAAAACACTTTTGGAAAAACTACCCGCCGAAGGTATCACCATCAACTTCACCGTTTCATCACGTGCCGCATTTGATTACTACTCTTCGGGCAACAAATCATATCGTTTTGAATTGCCATACTTTTCTCCGCGACTCATCGCGTGCTCCGAAGAAAAAGATGTGAATACCGCTTTCGGCAAAATCACCGAATCATTTCTTGCAATTTTGGATTGGAATAAAAAAACAGGCGTGGGCAAACTGTATATGGATCAGCAATTCAGTTATAAACTTGCTGATCCTGCGTACATAAAACAAATGCTCGAGGCTCTTGCGACATTTGTGGAGGATAAAGTGGAAATCGCTCAGCGTGCTCAAATGAGCATCAACATAATCCCACCCGGGTCCTACGCACCCCAGAATAATCAGCTCACCTATTTTCAGATCCCATTTCCTGACTGCTACGACAACGAAGTGAAGGAGTGGCTCACCGCATTTCTTAAGACGGCAAAAGTATAATCACATTATTTCTCGCGTTATGAAACCTGCGCAACTACGGCCATATGCAAGCTGGATTTCTGTCTTGAGTTTTATTGCTGGAATAGTATCCCTGTACCTTGTGTTTTTGCATTACGTACCTGAGGGGAGCACGCTTTGCGTGCTTGGAGACAAATTCAACTGCGATGTGGTGAATAAAAGTACGTACGCCGAACTCTTTGGAATTCCAGTCGCACTTCTTGGTTTTCTATTTTATGTATTCCTTTGGCTGGGCAGTAGCTTTCTTTATTTCCGTCCGGAGGCGTTCGCGAAAATTGACTTGAAAGATTTAGTGCGCGCAGTCATGCTTATCACCTTTATTGGAATCGCATTCACCTTGTACTTAACCTATATGGAAGCGTTCACGTTAAAAACGTTTTGCATTTTTTGTCTTATACAACAAGCAATCATACTTGTCGTAGGCGGCATTTTAACAAAAATATATTTTGGAGGGATACGGGGAGATTCTTGACCGTGTCAAGTTGCGCCAAAAAATATTGTCAGCATAGGTGCTACAAATGCGACTATCATGGCGAACACCGTCACGAAGATAAGAATTTGGAATGCGAGTGATTTTTTGTTCATAAGTGGGAATAATTAAATATAAATGAAAAAGGTATAAACTACCTCACCTGCGTCACAGTGACCGTCTTGGTAAAACTGTCGATCACTCCGTCCGGATCGCGAACGGTGAGTTGTACGTCATAACTGCCGGGATTCTCAAAGGTAAAGTTAAGACGGTGCTGTGGAGATGCCGGCGTATTCACTCCTTCGATTTTCCATGTATATTGGCTGATTGTACCGGTCGAACAACTGGTACGGAAGATCACCGTCAGAGGTGCGCTACCCGACTCGTTGTCCGCTTCAAAACACGCACGTACGGAAACTGGACGTATGTTTACATTTACGGTTGAAGATTCCTGCGCGCCGTCATCAGCCTTCACTGTCACGACTGCGGCAAATTCACCGATACGCGTGTACTCATAAGAAATTTTCGAGTCTCCAAACCTGGGCGCGGATCCATCACCAAAATTCCATTGATAGCTGATGATTTTACCCTCGGGATATGAAGAGGCGGATGCGTCGAAAGTAACTTGGAGCGGTACCTCACCTTCGACCACACTTGCAGTCATATACGCTCTCAAGCCCTGCTTCTCCACCACCACGCGCACATTACGAGATGTTTTGTTTCCTGCGGCATCAATGACATACAGCACGGTACTGAATTCTCCCACCGTGGCATACTGATATGAAACTACCGCACCGGCGCTGTCTATCGTACCGTCACCGTCGAAATCCCATTCATACTCTACGATATCGTCGTCTGGATCGGAACTCTTCAATGCACTGAAGCTGACCTCAAATGGAACTGTACCTTCAAGATAGGTACCCTTTGAGTCGGTAAATCCGGGCGTAGGCTCGATCACGGCGGTTGGTGCCGAGTCGGGTTTACTCACTTCCACTTCTATCGAGCTGAATGTTTTATTCTTTTCTATGTCCTCCACCTCAAGCTGAACTATGTAGGTGCCGAGCCGCGTGAAGGTATGAGAGAAGGTGCGCGTCGTACCAGTAGTGCCGTCTCCAAGATCCCATTTGTATTTCACGATAGGACCGCGCGGCGAGGTGGAACCCGATGCATCAAATGTGTATTCGGTATTGATGTAGTACTTGCCTGTGGGATGATCGAGTACGTCTATGATCGCCCGAGGCTCGAGTGAATCGGTCACGATCACCTGTTTCTCCGCCAACGCAAAATCTTTCGAATCATCTACGACTTTTAGTTTTGCCGTGTACTCCCCCATCTGCGTAAATGTGTAATTCACTTTCACCCCCGCACCATCGTCATAATCACCGTCACTATCGAAATCCCAAAGGTAATCAATGATCGTTCCATCGGGATCAATACTTTCAGATGCATCGAAGGCGATTTCCAGAGGATACGCGCCCGTCTCTTTGTCCATCGTAAACGCGGCGGCCACTTTTTCATTGTCGAATACAATTGTCTTATGGAAATCCTCGATTGCTTCCTCACCCGTCTTCAGATCACGGTATCGCACAGAAAGAGTCACCGTATATGAACCATCAACCTCGCCCTTTCTCAGATATTCATGGGATACCTTTTGACCGGTCTGCTTGGCTCCGTCTCCAAAATGCCACACATAGGAAAGGATTTCTTTTTGAATAGGATTAACTGCATCCTCCACCGGAGAAGCATCAAATTCCACGACCATCGGTGCGGTCAAACCCGTCACCATCTCAGGTGACGTTGCGATATAATCCACCGGACCGGAATTCACATATAATGCACGCTTACCATCAAGCCAGACATAGGTAAACATCCATACGACGATCAAAATAATAAGGACCATGGAACCTATCATTGACATCGCAATACCTTTTCGGCGAGCGACCATATCATCTTTCGGCGACATCGCAAATTTAAACACTCCGACCAGTCCGACGAAAAATGCAATCAACACCGCCAGTCCGAAAAAGAAAGAAATGAGATTGATAAGAAATGGGATCCACTCCTCCACCTGCAAACCAAATAATCTAATAAACGGATTATTTTCAGGGGACGTAACCGTATATATAAGGAGAAACGCGATGAAAAACAGGAGCAAAATCCCAAACATGAAAAGTGCGACCAATCCGAATAGCCTCTTGCTCTGCTCAACTTTTTTCTTCTTTGCAATGAGATCGAGCTTTTTTGGATCCGCGCTCACCGCACTTACGGCCGGTGTGCTTTTCGTAACTTGCGCCGCAGAAGGAATCAATTCCTCCTTCACCCGTGGCACAATAGTCTCCGAACGAGGCACTTCCGTGGCTTTGCGAAGCATAGAATTGTCCACTTTTTGCAGTGGTACATCGCTTTTTTCTGATTGGGAAGCACCAGCTAACGCTGGTGTGGTGTTCGTATTTTCGTCCATGGTGATGTGCGTTGTCGCTATATTATAATAAGGTATACCGGATGGAAAGGAATTTATTCCGCAGGAGCGGGTGCTGGTGGAGAGTCGAATACAACTTGCTTCGTTACAAAGTCACTATTGCCACTATTATCTTCTACCGTAAGTTTTATTACAAATGGCTGTAGCCACTCCGCCCTATATACGAAGAGTGCTTCTCGCGGGCTGGTGAACACTTGATCCGCATCATCATCCTTCACACCATTTCCATCGGAGTCATAGAGCACGTTGCCATCCAACGAATACTTTACGATAGAACCCGAAGAAGTAGAGAAGTCCACACGCACCTCGGACTGTGTTCCCTGCAAATGCACTTTGTTATCACTCGGACTTGCAGCTGGATTCGTAAGCATACGTGCTTCGAGAGGTTCTTCCTCAGTCTCTACCGAAGAGGTCACGTCATCAATATTTCCTTGTTTATCTTGCACCGTCAATTTAACTTCGTATTCATCCTCGTCAGGATAAGAGTGAGTAGGCTCCGCCTCGGTGGAATCGACATCATTTTCTTTATTTCCATCTCCGTCCGAATCGGTATCCGTATCGAAATCCCACTCACGACTTTCCAACTCGGTCGCCGGATCTATAATGGAATTATCTGAGAAATCGACTGAGAGATTTTCCACTTCATGCATGATACGTGCCACCGGCATCTGTACACTTGTCTCCACTATTACCGGCTTAGCCGGGCTGACACTGGATGCTCCGTTTGCATCCACCACTTTTATACGCATATTGTACTGACCAATACGTTCATATGTATGTGAGAAAGAGTGAGCTTCCACCGCGAGATCATCTTGAAATCCGTTGCCGAGCACATCATAAAATACTTCCGCTATCTCACCATCATCCGTAGATTCATCATAAAATACTACGGGATCACCTACGCGTACCGTATTATCCGCAATTGAAAACTTCGCGCGTGGCGGTTCATTCTCACCCGTTACCGTCACCACATAGGTATACGGACCATCCGCACATGAATCGGTTTCGTTATTACCATCATCTTTTACCGCCACACAGAACCCTATACGATGTTCTTCACCTGTTGTACCAAGTCCATGGAATGTAAACACGGTACGGTCACTATTGGACACCTGAGTTTGTAAAACGTCGGCAGTATTTTCTCCATCAAAAAGATACCACGTATATTGAATAATTCGCCCATCTCTATCCTCGCTATCCACACTGAGCGAAACATCAATAGGAGTGGTAAGACTTGTGGAAATAACTTGTGAAATAAGACTGTTCACACGAGGCGGCACATCTATCACGTTGAGAGTCAACGGGATTGTATTGTACGTTCCAGTATCTTCATCGGTCACCGTAAATGACACTTCGTACTCACCCACATCTTCATACACATCTTCATAGGTACGAGTGGAAACCTTGTTCGCGCCCACCGTCCCATCGCCATAATTAATGGTATAGAGCAATTTGCGACCACTTCCGTCTTTATTAAGAGATGCACTACCGTCAAATGTCACGGGAGTACTACGCGGTACTTCAAGCATACCCGTATCGTTCAATTCCACCATCTGGCCATCCACTTTCACTTCCAGTACGGGAAGCGGCGCATCCGATTCACCTATAAATATCTTTCTCGTCATCGTGTTTGATTCATCGTCGGCATCAAAAACCGTAGCCGTCACGAGATATACTCCCGCCGTGGTGTACGTATGAGTGAAGGTCATGCTTCCAGTACCCGCATTACCTACTTTTTCATTTTCATCGCCATAGTCAATTTCAAAGAACGTGGCATTTTCGGATTGAATTTCAAAATTCACCTCAGCGGCGGAAGTTTCAGAACTTAATTGATACGCAAGACCATCTGGAATATCCAGCGCGATGTCCAATATGGATGCAACTTCAATTTCCGTTGAAGTGGTGTGTTCTTTTCTCAGTTCCTCTTCTATGTACTGATCACTTACTTTCAAAGATACGCTTTGAGTACCTTTCCTTGTAAATTTCACAACTGGCTCCGCACTACTCGCATCCGTACTCTCTGCAAATTCGCCATTCTCCACCGTCCACTCGTACGAAAGCACATCACCGGTATCGGGATCGATACTACAATTTTTGAACTGTGCCGTACTTGGTTGGAATGAGTCTGAGAATTCATAGGTAAAGCAACTCTGAGGCTGGCGAGATTGGACGATAAATGTGTTTTCAGTCACATCGCTCTCACCCACCGAGTCAATTACTTCGAGAAGTACACGATAAGAACCGGGCGCGCTTGGTGAGAAAGAGTATTCAGGTGTAGAAACCGTTTCTTCTTTCACCAACTCTTCACCTTTATATACACGCCACGTGTACGAAGTGATATTGCCATTGTCCGATTTGGAGAAACTACCGTCAAATGAAACTGTCTGTCCCGTCTCAAATTCCGTATTACCCGACGGATGCATAATTTCAAAATGCGCCGCGGGTGAACCAACTTCCACGATTACGACCGCACGTTCCGCTACTCCGCTTTCAAGCACATCAAGAATCGCTCGGTAAGTTCCTTGCTGAGTAAATGAATATGTCTTGCTCGGACTATTTCCCGCGAACTGATCCGTACCGAAATTCCATGTGTATTCGGTGATGGGAGTACCTGAACTGCCGAGTGAACCGGTCGCGTCAAAGAGCAATCCCGCCCTCGCCTGCTCCACGGTAAACTTGGTACGACTGTTTCTTATTGGAGGTGACACAGTATTATCCATAGACATCACTTCCACTCCGTCGGTCGTCGTCACTTTGACTTTTACCTTCGATAGCGGACGTGAAACTTCTATACGACCTATACTGAGACCCGAAGCATACTTGGCAGGCTCGGCGCTATCCACTCTCAACGCAACGCGGTAGGTACCAGGGGTCTCATACACGCACGATACCGCAGACAGTTTCTCTTCCTTACACGATGTGGACATTTCATCGGGAACTCCATCGCCGTCCAAGTCCCACGAATGCTGAGCATCGAGAATCGTTTTATCGCTAGGATCAATAGTACCCACGCTATCGAAGAGCACTACGCATGGCGCACTACATCTCTTCGTAGAGGCATTTAGTTTCACAGTGACAAATTCCAAATTCTTCACCGCCTCAAACCCCTGATTGATTTCAATGATCAAATCAGTCAGACGATCGCGACTCGCTCTCTGCGTCCTCAGTAATTCCAGTGCGGAAGTAATGTCTTCCATTTCCTTTCTTGGCTCTTCTATCTCAGCAAAAAGATCTTCGAGCGACTCGCTGTAGCGGATGTATTTTTGTATATTTTCATCATAGTCGAGCTCCGCGGAGGACTGAAGTAACAGGGTATATTGATCCACAAAATCATAGGCATCTTCATAACTTTCTTCACCTTCACCCGAAAGCTCTGCATTTCCGGAAGGGAACCCCGAGGTACTTTCTAAAGGACTCGCATCTTCTCCATCTCCATTTCCGCTCGGCAAATCATCAAAAGTCGAAAGAACGACAGTCTGGAGCATCTTTGAAAACCAAGAACGTTCCGCTTTAGCGAGAAGTCTATCACCGGAAGACAGGGGAGCAACTTCGCCACGCGAAGTTGTGGCAATCGGCCTCTGCCTGCCCAGATACTGCATCATCACTTCCACGCGTTTAAGTGTTCGAGGAAAGTCGGTAAGAGAACGACGAAGTTGCGACAGGATCTGTGCACTTTCATCAAGTCCGCCCTGAAGGGCATACTCAATACCTGGCAAGTATGATGCCGCAGAGGATACATTGAGATATGTCGTACTCACTCGAATAGCACCTTCACTTATATCTCGAAGGCGATCTTGCGCATTCTCAAATGTCGTCGTCGCACTGTCACCCACTTCTTCAGTGAGATCGAGTTGGCCACCGATCACCGCGCCCGATCCGCCCGACCTACAGAACGACGGCCGATCATCTCCACCCACACCCACATAACAGATCACCGTACGCACCAACGCAAATGCACCAAGTATGATCACGATACCTATGACCGCATATATAATGCTCTTCTTTCCATTTTCGGTTTTCCCCTCATCGCCACCTGCCGTAAGGTATATGAATCCTCCATAAATGATGGCGAGCACGGCTACCAAGCCGAGGAATCCAAGCACAAAATTCGTCACATTGAGCACGTACTCACGCACACTTTTATTCTGCACCAACCCCTCCGAATACCCTTCGGGAGCAGGCGGCGCAAATTCTCCGCCAAATTGCGTAAACGTAGTCTCTTCCACAGGCATCACATACACCTGAGTATTGCCCTCTTCATCTTCACACCCGAAAAATCCTTCGGTGCCTCCTTCAATCTGATTGCATAGAAATCCCGCCAAATCACCTTCCGCAAGCGCATCCCACGACTCCTGATATTGCTGGTCCTGGTATGCGGCCAGTCCGTCCTCACCCCAGAGCGCTTCATTATAACAATAGTTGTCTGGCAGGAGACAGTAATCGGTTTTCTCACCCGAATTGAATCTAGTTTTCTCCGTTTGAGTTATATCTTCATCAGCTCTATTACACACCACCGCATCGTTGGAGCAAATCTCGTATCCCAAATAGGAGAGCTCACACGCAGATGCTGTAAGACCTCGTAACTTTGAACATTTCGGACTATCCAATACATCACTTAACTCTATAACTCCGAATTCACTTGAACCAGTTGGATACTCACCGGCATCAATATTCTCGAAGTGGGAACTCGCAAAAACATGCCCCACCAACGAGAAAGTGAACATGAAAGCCAATGTACTCAACAGTATGAGAGAATGCTTTTTCAAATTTGTTTTTATGTGAGCTATGTTCATGAGGATTTCCTCGATTATATATTTTTTTTGGAAGAATGCAAAATTATCCTTGAAAGGTAATCATAGTGGTCGTGAGCGCATAAGAGCCTGCAACGATGATCATTCCGATGATTGCCGCGATGAGCGCCTTCTTTCCCTTTTCATTGCTCCCTTCGGATACGAAGGAAATGACGAATTGTATGCCAGCATAAATGATAAGAGCTACCGCAATAAGCGCGGTAAACCCCGTGATAAAATTACTGATTACGATGATAAGATCGATGGCGCCGGGAATATTTAGCGTCGAACCATGATTTGCAAATATGATATCCTTTACAACCAATTCCGAAAGTCCCACAATCACAAGCCCCACCACCGCCCACTGAATAGCCTTCTTCCGTTCGTCGATTTCCTCACCCGCACTCGTCACCATTCTAAATCCGTTGATGATAATGGTAAGTACCGCAAGTACCCCGATAAAAAATTCAAGCGCAGAGTAGATACGCTGTACCTGAAGCGAACCCTGCCCCGCAAAGAACCGGGCAGACTCCTCGTTCGCCAGAATCTCTCCCTCGGAACCGAAAAACACATTCGCCACCGCGAAGTCCGCCACCATGACGATGGCAAAACCCGTAAGTGCGTATATAAAGTGATTCTTCGCTTCCGTAATCGCTTCTTCGGATTTACTCGTCACGGTCATGCGAATACCGAGTACTGTGAGCATTAGTACCGCCAGAGCACCGAGTGCATATTTCACCACGTCGAGTACTTGAAAAATCACCGTTTGGATCAATCCGATACCGGGTTTATCGATCGCCCGACGATGTAATTCATCATCCACCGGATTATACAGTTCCGCCTCTTCCCCTATATCCCTCACAACTTCGGAGACGTCCGGTACCGCGGCAACAGCGCTTTGCGCTGGCTCCCCTCCCACGCTAACTATGGAAACACTCAGAGCGATCATGAGGTAGATGATGACTGGAACGATTTTTGTACGAAAGAATTGTTTCATAGAAAATGTTATCCTATACGTCCGCTTACAAATGTATTCACGATCGCAAACGCGCCGTAAATCACCACAATACCGATTATTGCGTTAAAAATAAGTTTTTTTGCGGTCTCTGTTTTGCCGTCATCGCCTGCGGAAATGATGTACATAATACCTCCTGCGATCATCATGAGCACCATAATCGGCCCCACAAACGTCACCACTATATTCGTCACCGCTATAAGTTCGCGTAGACCTTGAATTGCATCCACCTGCGGGATCACACCTGTTCGTGAACTGTTCAGATCCACCACATAGAACACCTGATCTACAAATACCGTTGAAAACATGACAAGGAGAAGTCCGAGAGATGATGCGGCAAGCCGTTTCTTTGCGCTTGTAACCGCCTCTTCTCCACCTCCCATTATAAGCCCCATGGCACTGACCACGATAAAGAGGACCGTGACGCTTCCCAGCAAGTATTTTATAAATGTAATCACCAAATTCACCTCCACGCGGAACGCGACGACTCTCTCTTTTGCCGTATCCGGGTTGAGTAATCCCCCGTCATCCACACTAAGAATTTCCGTCACCGCACCAGCCACCGCCAGCACCGCCATACCGATAATCGTATAGGTAATGGCGCTTTTCTGTTTATCTATTTCTCCCTCATCACCACCGCGTATCACCATCATAGTCCCCGCGTAGACGAGGATACCTATCGCAAGCGCACCGACGATATATCTCACATTTTTCAAAATAGCCAACACCGCATCCTGCAAACGCTCAATTCCATCCCTTGA